>JABXHV010000169.1 GCA_013373445.1 Paracoccaceae bacterium
ACGCGCTGGCGCTGCCCGCCTGACAGTTCAGCCGGATAGGCATCGGCGAGCCGCGAGGGCAGACCGACGAGGTCCAGCATGTGCTTCGTTTCGGCTCCCACATCCTGATCATCACCATGCAGTCGCAAGGGTTGCGCAATCAGATCGCGAATGCGTTTCACAGGGTTCAGCGACGCATTCGGGTTTTGAAACACCGGCTGGATCAGGCGCACCCGGTCGGAGGACGACATCTCCCCGATAGGCTGTCCATTGATGAACACCGTGCCGGAGGTGGGCTTCATCAGGCCCAGCATGATGCTGACAGCCGTGCTCTTGCCGCAGCCGGATTCTCCGACCAGACCAAGGGTTTGACCCTCGGCAACGTCAAGCGAAAGATCATTGACCGCCAGGAGCTTTTCCGTTTTGCCGAACAGACCTCGGCGCACTGGAAAAGACTTTCGGATGTCGGTCATGCGGATCATGGGAGCGGTCATTGTGTCGCCTCGCCTGGTGTCACCTTGAAACATTCCACGAACCGGCCCGCGTCATCGCCATGACGGGGCACGGGATCACTGGCGCATTCACTGCTGCCCAGGGCGCAGCGATCACGAAAGGCACATCCGCGCATCTCACCAATCAACCCTGGAACCCGTCCGGCGATTGCAGGCAACTCGCTGCCACGCGGTGTCACGCCCGGCACCGGAATGGCCCGTAACAGTCCCCGGGTATAGGGATGCTGTGGGGCGTGAAACAGATCTTCCGCCGGCGCCTGTTCCACAATGCGTCCGGCATACATGACCGCAACATCTGTAGCGATGGAAGCAACGACGCCAAGGTCATGCGTGATCAACAGCAAGGACAGGCCCAGGGTGGACTGGAGCTCACCCAGAAGCCTGAGAATCTGGGCCTGGATGGTCACATCCAGCGCTGTTGTCGGCTCATCGGCAATCAACCGCCTGGGGCGTCCCATCAAGGCGGAGGCAATCATGATGCGTTGCCGCTGACCGCCCGAAAAGGCATGCGGATATTGGGTCAACCGCGCTTCCGGGTTCGAGATCCCCACCCTGTCAAGCATCTCGACAGCGCGCGCATTCGCCGCCGCACGATCAAGCCCCTCAGATCGCATGACACCTTCGGTAAGTTGCCGCCCGACGGTGAGTGTCGGATTGAGCGCGCTGGTCGGATCCTGAAAGATCATTGCCACATCGCGGCCACGCAACTTGGCAAGCTTCGATTGGGGCTTTTGGGTCAGATCCTCTCCAGCCATATCAAAGCAGTCGCTTGTGATATTGGCATAGCGCGGCAACAGTCCCATGAGCGCCATGGCCGTCAGAGATTTACCGCAGCCGGATTCACCAACCAGACAAAGCGTTTGACCGCGCTTCATCTGAAGGTCGACACCGCGCACCGCGTTCAGCATACCGCGGTCGGTCTTCAGGGAAACCCGCAGGTTTCTAACATCAAGTAGCGTCTCGGTCATTTTCGTGCTGGCCCCGTGATATCGCGCATGCCATCGCCGAACAGGTTGACGGCCAGAACAAGCAGGCAGAGCGCCGATCCGGGCAATGCAATCAACCAGGGATCAAAAAGAATGTTCTCGCGGCCCTCCGAAATCATCAGACCCCAGGACGGCGTCGGCGGCCGCACGCCCAGACCCAGGAAGGACAGAGCGGCCTCAAGCAAGATGACGTTGGCCACTTCCAGTGTCACCACCACCAGGATCATGCTGCGCATGTTCGGCAGGATTTCGAGAAACAGGATACGGGCCCGGCTGGCGCCAATGGCGCGAAGACCCATAATGAATTCCTGATGACGCAGGCTCTGCGTTGCAGCGCGCGAAACAACTGCAAACCTGTCCCATAGCAACAGGCCAAGAACGGTGATCAGCGTGACCAGGGAGGCACCGCCCAGAGCAACAGCTGCCAGGGCGACCAGAACGATCGGCAGTGACAAGCGCGTCGTAATGGCAAAGCTGATGACCATGTCGACCCAGCCACCGAAGTAGCCTGCCAGAAGGCCAAGGGTGATGCCGATTGCGCCGGAGACGATGATGACGCCAAGCCCGACGCCAAGTGAAACCCGGGCGCCATAGATCATCCGCGACAGGTAATCACGTCCAAGGTGATCGGTGCCCAGCAGATGTTCGGCGACAGACCGGTCATGCCAAAATGGTGGCAAGAGACGCTTGGTCAGATCCTGGGCAAGAGGATCATGGGGTGCCAGAAGAGGCGCAAAGACCGCCACCAGCACGATCACCAGCATGATTGTCCCACCTATGGAGACACCCGTGTTGCGGAGCGCTTTTTGCCAGACACCGGCAGGACGGATTTCAGATGATGTGTCAGACATCTCAGTTGGCTCCTCTCAAACGGGGATCCAGAACAGCGTTCAGGATGTCTGCAAAAGTCGTCAGCGCAACATAGAGCAATGACAGAATGAGGATGATCGCCTGCACCACCGGCAAATCGCTGCGCAACAGCGACTCCCATGCAAGACGACCCAGACCGTTCAGCGCAAAAACGCTTTCAATCACGATGGAACCGGAGAGCAAAAGTCCCAGCTGCACGGCGGCAAGCGACACCAACGGCAAGACTGCATTGCGCAGGGCGTGACGGAAAATCACAACGCGCATTGGCAGACCTTTGGCCCGCGCAGCGCGAACATAGTCGGTCGCCAGCACGTCAATCATCCCGGAGCGAGTGATCCGCATCATTGCAGGCATGGCGTAGTAGCTGAGGACGATCACCGGCAAAATGAACCCCTGCCACGTCTTGGCGCCCGAAATCGGCACCCATCCGTACCAGACGCCAAAGACCACAATCGCCATAAGCCCCAGCCAGAAACTCGGGATGGCTTGCCCGGTTACAGCGAGCACCAGGGCGATACGGTCGATCCAGCCATTGGGACGCAGCGCAGCGGCAATGCCCAGAGGAACGGCGACGACCAGCGCCAGCAAAAACGACAGGACGCCCAGCCACATCGTCACGCTGATGCGGTTGCCGATAATCTCTGAGACCGGAATGTTGAAATAGATGCTTTGTCCCAAATCACCGGTCAGCGCACTGCCGACCCAATCGAGATACTGGACGATCAACGGTCGATCAAACCCGTAGGCGATCCGGATAGCCTCGGCATCCTGCGCTCGCCCACCTGCCCCGGCAATTGCAATCGCCGGATCGCCGGACAAGAACATGAGCGCAAAGCTGATGGCCGAAACAGTCACACAAACACAAAATGCGACCACAAGCCGCTTGGCAATGAATGCAAGCATTATGATGTTCCCAATGGCTCACCGGACGGCGGGAAACCCGCCGCCCGGATCAATGTGTGTTGAGTGTGGCCTATTTCCAGCTGGCCATCCACCAACGCGCGAACTCATCAGGATGTGGCGTGAAGTCCAGGTCGTTGGACATGCCGTAGTTGACGTTGAAGTTGTACATCGGCATCCAATAGGCTTCGTCCGCAATTTTCTTCACAGCGAGACTGTAGTTCTCAGCCCGCACGTCACGGTCCGAGGACGTGTCTGCAACGGCCAGCCAATCAGCAACCTGCTTGTCCTGCACCAGATCATCGGCACCGCCGCCGAAGAAGTTGGACAGGATGAAGACTGCATCACCGATGCCGTAGCTACCCCAGTTGGAGAAGAACGCGGGCAGCTCCTTGGCGCGCCACTGTCCGATGCCGGCAGAATACTGCTGCTCGTTCAAGATCAGGGACACACCGACATTGGCCAGATCAGCGGCAATGGCTTCTGCGGTCGAACGCGGCATGGCAGCAAACACCATTTCAAGCTCGAAACCGTCTTCATAACCAGCTTCAGCCAACAGTTCACGGGCCTTTTCAGGATTGTAGTCGTAGCTCACCACATCCTGATCACAGCCGAACTGCGCCGGGTTACAAGGGGTATTGAGAACCTTGGACGCACCACCGGCAAACGCATCAACAATGGCCTGGCGGTTGGTTGCGTGAATAAGGGCCTGACGCACACGCTTGTCTGCAATCGGGCTGTCACCACCCAGAGATTCAGGGGCAAAACCGACATAACCAATGCGCATGATCGGAGCACTGACGATCTGAACACGTCCTTCAAGACGGTCAGCCTGGTCTGGTGGAATACGCCAGATCCAGTCCAGATCACCTGACATCAGCTCTGCGTACTGGGTGTTCATTTCAGGGATGGTGCGAACGACAATCTTGTCGATCGTCGCGCCCGCCTTCGGGCTTCCCTCATAGTGATCGTCAAAGCGCTCGAGTTCGTACCGGATGCCAGGTTCCTGAGAAACGAGCTTGTAAGGACCGGTACCAATTGGGGTTGAGGCCATTCCAGATGAGCCGTTTTCTTCAAAAAACTCATGCGGGTACATCGGCAGCGCGTCAGCCAGCATTTCGACAGCACCGGCAAACGGCTTGGACATGTTGATGCTGACTTTATAGTCATCCAGCTTCTCAACACTCTCGATCCAGTCGACTGAAATCGAGTATCGGGTTCCATATTCAGGCGTAATGACGGTGTTAAGCGTCGTAACAACATCATCAGCGGTGAAATCGGCACCATTGTGGAACTTGACGCCCTTGCGCAGGTTGAATTCCATGGTCAGCGGACCGGTGAATTCCCAGCTTTCTGCAAGTGCAGGAACGATCTCGTTGGTGTCGAGGTCTTTATAGAGCAAGCCGTCATAGATATGACGCGCAAGGATCAGGCCCTGACGGCCGGCAATCTTGTAGGTATCGAGCGGCTCCGGTTCAGCAGCAAAGGCGACATTGAGGGTGTTGTCGGCCTTGTCCGCGAGAACTGGTGTGCCCGTGGAGAGGATTGTGCATGCGGCAAGAGCCGCAATACTGCTCATGATACGTTTGGAAGGGAGGTAGGTCATTTGTGTCTCTTCTGGTTGGTATGCCGGTCAGGTTTCCGGGTCCGGTGTCCGGATCTGTTAGGGCGCTTAAGCGCCTCTGGTTATCTGAAGAAGCGTTTCGCCGGCGCGCAGCCGTTCGAGGACGCCGAGTTCGTCATGTTGCATCTGGCGCGCGCGCTGCCCGTGGGCTTCGGCCTGCGCTGGATCGAGGACGACAACGCCGCTCTCGTCAGCAAGTACGATGTCGCCGGGACGCACTACAACGCCGCCGCAGGTGATTTCAACATTCACTTCGCCGGATTTTCCGCGCGGCTTGGTGGTGACCGGTGAACGGCCACGGCACCAGACGGGAAAATCTTCCGCGATGATGGCCGAGCGGTCAGTCATGAAGCCATCGATCACCACACCGGCAACGCCGCGAGCCTTGGCGGCGCAGGTCGTCACCGCACCCCAGCAGGCGTGGCGCAGATCGCCGCAGCGATCAACGACGATCACCTGCCCTGGCTGTGCCTCGGCGAGCGCATCGACAAGAGCCGCACCGTCATCGCCCGGCAGTCGCACGGTCAGGGCCGGGCCGAACACCCGTTTTTCAGGCAGCAAGCCCTGAATTGCCGGCGACAGGAAGCCGTCGCTTAGGAAATGCCCAATCGTGGCTGATTCAATATCGGACAAATCAAGATGCGCGTTCATGGGGGCCTCTGCGTGCTTATTTGTTGATCGAAATCAGACCGCGCAAAGCACTTTTGGTCAAATAGGCCAGAGCTATGATAGAAATAGATCTCGGTCGATTGACGGATCGCCAAACGCGCCAAATACGCCGAAAAACGGTTCAGATAGCCCATTTTTAAAAGGCAGGGTTGCCAACGAAATGCGATGGCAACCCTACCTTGGTCCACGACTTGACACGTAAGCGCACCTGAGTGCAGATCGATGTTGTTCCTTCCGATCTTCGCGCTGCACAAGATCCAGCACGGCCATGGTAAACCGGCGCAATGTCTTGCAGCCCTCGTGGATAGGTTCAGGAAATGGTTGTTGGAATTGGCAACGCTGGCACAATACGTCGGGACCGACCACTTCCAGCTGTCAGGCCCACCTTGTTGGATTTTTCGAAATGAACTCTACCCTGCCCTCAGAGTTGAACTGGAACCTTCTGCGGATGTTCTACATGATCGCAGAGGAACAAAGCATCACCAAAGCCGCCAAGCGTCTGGGCCTGAGCCAACCATCGGTCAGCAGCGCATTGCAGAAGCTTGAAGCCCAGCTGGATTGTCAGCTGGTGTTTCGAGACAGTCGCCACTTCGAGCTGACGGTGCGCGGTGACAAGATCTTCCAGGAGTGCCGGGACATCTTCCACAGCGCAGAACGTATCTCGATACTTGTGCGCGACGCGACCGAAGAAGAACGGGGTCAGGTTCGCTATCAGATCATCAGCAATCTGGTCTCACCCGTCCTCGACGAACTGATGCGTCTGTACCATCAACGCCATCCATCGGTGATGTTCCAGAGCGAGACGCAGAACAGCCAGATGATTGTGCGCAACATTCAACAGGGCCAACTCGGTCTGGGCTTCTGTCTGCTCGCCAAACCATTGGTCAACCTGACGTCGATCAGGCTCTTTCGCGAAGAGTTTCGCGTCTTCTGTGGGGCGGAACATCCGTTCTTCGGCAAGGACAACGTCTGCGTACGCGATCTGCAGCGCGAACCCTTCATATCCTTTGCCTGCGCGACCGAAGGCATGGGACTGGAACCCATGTCAGTGCTGCGCGAAGGCACACAGCTTGGCAACCGCATCAACGGCCTGAGCACCAATCTTGAAGAAGTGCGCAGGATGATCGTTGCCGGGATGGGCATTGGTATTTTGCCTCTGTCCTCGGTCACAAACGACATCGACAACGGCTTGCTGTGGCCGTTGAAGATCACCGATGAACCCATCGGCGCCGATGTCTACCTGGTGCATGGGCCGCTGGACGAACTCACACCGTCAGAGCGGAAGTTCGTCCATCTGGCACAAGAACTGATTGCCCTTTATCCGGATATGAGCTGATCACTCGCCAGCGATGCCGCTGCAAGGTCCTGAAGGGCAGTTCCTGCGGATTTGAAAACCGTACGGGCCTGATCATCCTGGCGTCCGGGATGATCGCCGCGGCACAGCTCCGTCAGATCCGCAAGAATGTCTCTGTCCGCAATCACACCCGCCGCCAAAGGTTGAGCAAGATCTCCAGCAAGGCGCGCGCCTGAGCGTCGATCAACGAAAATCTGCGCCTGGGCGATGGCCTGATCATCACTTTCACGCATGTCGCCCTTGAAGGCCCCGATCAGATCCAGATGCGTGCCGGGCCGCAGCCAGGCGCCTTGGACGATGGGTTGAGTTGACGCGGTGACCGTGCTGATGACGTCTGACGTTTCACAGGCCCCTTGCAGGTCTTCCGTTGGCGCTGCGGCAAGACCGCTTTCTGTCAGAGCTTTGGCAACGCCTGCCGCCTTGGCCGCGTTGCGACCCCAAACAGTGATGCTCTTGTAATCTCTCACAGCGCAATGCGCCTGAGCCACCGAGATCGCCAATTGACCAGTGCCAACGACAAGCAACCGGGACGCATCACGGCGCGCCAGATAGTCGGCGGCAAGCGCTGATGATGCCGCCGTGCGGCGCGCTGTCAGAGTGTCTCCGTCCAGAGCTGCCTCCATCTGGCCGGTATCGCCATTGAACAACAGATAGCCTGCATTGATTGTGGCCATCCCCCGCGCTGCATTTTGCGGAAAGAAGGTCACGACCTTGACGCCAATTGTGTCTCCGGGAACCCAGGCAGGCATGATCAGCAGTGAACCTTCACTGCCGTCAGGCTGGCGAATGCTCAGCACCTGCCGGTCCGGTTGCTCAACGGCGGCTGCGCAAAACCAACCTCTCAGTTGCTCGATCAAGGCCGGCCAGTCGAGAGCCTGCTCAAGCGCCTCATGTTCGATCATTGCGCTCATCGGTCAGCCCTTGCGACGACGGCATGCAGCAAAATGTTGAGCCCGGCCACGAAATCCTCTGGCTCGCAGCTTTCTTCATTATTGTGGGTGATCCCGTTTTTGCACGGAGCAAAGATCATGGCTGTCGGGCAGTGGGTCGCAAGGAAATAGGCATCGTGCCCAGCCTGACTTTCGATGTCGCGCCAATTGTAATCCATACGGACGGCCTGTTCGCGCACTCCATCGACCAGGGTGGCATCGAAAATATCGCCGCCCCAGGACCATTCGTCCTCGATCACCGCTTCACAGCCGCAGCGGGCCGCCGATTCAAACACGGCGCGGCGCATCTTTTCCGCCATCACCCGCGTGGTGATAGGGTCAGGATGGCGTACGTCACAAATCGCTTCGGCCGTATCGGACAGGATACCCGGCTTATTTGGCCAGGCGGTCAAACGGGCCGCCGTTGCCTTGCCATCATGCACGGCGAACTCCCAGCCAATATCGTCCACCGCTGTCAGCCAGCGCGCACCCGCCGCCAACGCATTGCGGCGCAAATCCATGGGTGTCGGACCGGTGTGCGATGTTTGCCCCTTGAAGGAGGCACGGATGCCGCGCACAGGATAGCCGCCCGTTACGACACCCACCTGTCGCTTTTCAGCATCCAGGATCGGGCCCTGTTCAATGTGCAGCTCGAAATAGGCATCGATCTCACCGGCCTTGCAAGCACGACTGCCGTCGTAACCGATGCGCTTCAGCTCATCGCCAAAACGAGCACCGTCATCGCCGATAAGATCACGGACCCAGTCGATATCATACGCACCGACGAAACATCCCGAAGCCACCATGGGCGGCGAGAAGCGCGCGCCTTCCTCATTGGTCCAGTCAACGACGACGATGGGGCGACGTGTGGTGTGGCCGATGTCGTTCAAGCGGCGCACGACTTCCAGTCCGGCCAACACACCCGCAATGCCGTCAAAGCGGCCGCCGTTGATCTGTGTGTCGAGATGACTGCCGATCAGGATGGGTGGCAGGGAGTTGTCCGTGCCATCGCGGCGCGCGAAGATGTTCCCGGCCTCATCCACTTCAACACTCAGACCGGCGTCCTTGCACCAAGAGCAAAAAAGGTCGCGCATCGTGCGATCATCGTCGCCAAGGGTGAGGCGCGACAGTCCGCCGGGCCGACCTTTGCCGATTTCAGCGGAAGCTTCGATCGTCGACCAGAAACGGTCGAGGTCAACACGGACATCTGGTGTCATGGACATGGTTCAGCAACTTTCAGTCTTTGAAAACGGATCAGAACAGGACCGTCTGGAGTTTGTGGGTCCGGGCGAGCGGCACAACGCTCGAAAGGCCTGTGGTCTCTCTTATTGTTTTGGCCATCAGCCCTCCCCACCCTATTCGCATCCTGTACCGGATGCTGTTTCTGGTGCTTTTTTTAGCACCGTTCCCGGGATGAAATACCGTTCGAACTGCTGAGGCAAATAGGGCTGCACTATACGTTGCAGAGTTTTTGCAAATACTCGCCCGCACAACGCGCTGATCGAGAAGGACCAGAAAGAACCGACTGAGCGAGAAGCCGACGCCGCTGGCAAAACCATTTTCCTCAAGCCGGCGTTGCAACCAGCGTGCACCATCACCCCAATGCGCGGCGACCGCTTCCAAAAGAAAAAGGCGGAGGCGTCCCTTTTAAAAAGGTCACACCCCCGCCCTGCTCTCAATGACTTTTTGACGGAAAACCCGCAGAGCTTATCGGCTGGCGAGAAACGCGTCGATGCCGGCCTGAGCCACTTCCATGTCCTGCGCAGGAGTTCCGGAGCTGATGCCGATGCCGCCAACAACTTCGCCGTCAACCACCACAGGCAGGCCACCGCCAACAACCATCAAGCGTCCGCCGATGGCAGAGGCAATGCCGTAGGCCGGTGCACCCGGCTGGCTGGAGGCACCATACTCATGGGTTGCCTTCTTGGCGCCCGAAGCGGTGTAGCTCTTGTCGATGGCAATGGTGATCGATGTCACCTTGCCGCCAATCATCCGTTCAAAAGCAATCAGGTTGCCGGACTCATCTGTGATGGCGATACACATGGGCACCCCGATCTCGGCAGCTTTGGCGCGGGCCCCTTTGATCAGGATGCCTGCATCGTCGATATCGAGGCTGTTGATGGTACGCATGTCGTTTTCCTTGATGATGATTGATGAATTCGACCAGCTGTTTAGCACGCCGACACCCCGTGTGCAGTACCCGGAAGAAATAATATCAAACCTGTTTGAGAACTCGGAATGAACGCCCTCCAAATCGTCCGGAAGGGACAGTCCACAAGCCGACACCACGCCCCAAAAAACTTACCTTACGCGACAAATCGGTGATCAACGTCGCCCGGACTGATTTTAAGGGAAATTAATCCCGTTGAGCGAATTAAATACTCGTTAAAATTATTACAGTACTGATTCATTACGTAGAGTTGAGTACGAGTATTACCGAGATAAAATTAGCCATATACTTCGGTATATCGATAATAGAAAAAATCCACGATGGAAATCGCTCAAGACGTCCCGGAGTATACAATCGCCACCTATCTACCGGTTGCTGTCATCAGCCTTGCCGGTTTTCTGGTTGTCGGGTTTCTGACCCTGTTTAGCTTTGCCGAAGATGCCCCAGTCATCGTTATTTCCTCTCCCTGGGACAGCGAACAGCAGGCAATTGCCAGAGCCCTTACTCCTGCGTCCAAGCTTATTCGATCCGACTATGGCGGAACATTCGTGATGGTTTTGCCTGAGCAAGAAGATTACCCGTCAATGGTACGGGCGCTTGGTGCTTGGGCGGTCATCAGTTCCTTTGGTATTGGAGGCTGCAATCCGAGACCATCAACGAAGAACGGCAGCAACATCTAACAAAAAGCATCAGGTCGGCATAATCCTGGCCAAGCTTTTCTGGAGCCCAGAAATGAATGATACGTCCACACCTGTCGTCAAAGAAACTGCCCCTGAACTTGTGAAGCTTCGCCAGATAGCGAGTAAGGCATTCATTGCGAGCCTGTGGCTCATGGTGCTGGTCATCGGAAGCGTTGCTTCTTTGACAACGGCACCCGTGGTGACCTCATCCGTGATCGCAGCGGCGCTCGCTGCGGTCTCGACCTTCATGTACTTCAAGGATTCGATCGGACCGGCGACCCGATTTGCCATCGGAGCCTCCCTGACCACTGACTGGGCGTTGCTGGTTTTCTGCGCCAGTGGATTGCCGGACGGAATGGTTCTGGATGCCCACATGCTGTTCTTCGTCCTGAACGCAGTGCTGGTCATTTATTGCTGCTGGCGCACAATGCTCATCGTCAACGCGCTGGCAACCGTGCACCACGTGGTCTTTTCGCTGCTTTTGCCGCTCTATATCTGGCCGTCTGCCGAGTATGTCGTGCACCACTTCCTGATCCATGCAACATACGTTGTGCTGGTAGGCGGACCAATGCTCTGGTTGGCGTATCGCATCAATCGTCAGTTCACAGACAATCATCAGGCGATGAAGGATCTGAACGTTGCGCAAGGCGAAGCGGGCAAGCTGGTCGAAGAAACCAAAGTCCTCGCAGCAGAAGAAGAGACCAAGCGGGCCGCCATGTTTGCCCTGGCTGAAAAGCTCGATACGAGCGTCGCGGAGGTCGTAGACTCTTTGTCCGCCGCAGCCTCCGAACTCAAGACATCCTCAAGGGAAATGGCTGCTGGAGCAACAGAAACCAACCAGCAAAGCCAGACCATGTCTCAGGCGGCCAACGAGACCTCAACCAATCTGGAAACACTGGCAGCTGCGTCCGAAGAACTGTCCGCATCAATCGCCGAAATCAGCGGGCAGATCACCCAGTCGACCGATATTGCCAGTGGCGCTGCCAGGGAAGCAGAAGAAACCAACCAGAAAATTCAGGGCCTGGCCAAGGCCTCGTTCAAGGTTGGTGAGGTTGTCCAGCTGATCACTGCCATTGCAGAACAAACCAATCTTCTGGCCCTCAACGCAACAATTGAAGCTGCCAGAGCGGGTGATGCCGGCAAGGGATTTGCCATTGTTGCTGCGGAAGTCAAGGAACTGGCCAATCAGACCTCGAGTGCAAC
>JABXHV010000186.1 GCA_013373445.1 Paracoccaceae bacterium
CAATTCCCGAACAACGTTCCTGAAGTGGCTCTGGCCTACTATTACATCTTGAAGTCCGGTGGATTTGAAACAGGTGGAACCAACTTCGATTCCAAGATCCGCCGTCAGTCGATCGACCCACAGGATCTGGTTGCCGGTCACATCGGTGGCATGGATGTGTGTGCACGCGGCCTCAAGGCAGCTGCCGCCATGATCGAAGACGGTGGTCTGGAAAAGGCGCTCAACGAACGTTACGCCGGTTGGGAAACACCAGCAGCCAAGGCGATGCTCGAAAGCGATCTGGAAACAATCGCGAAGGATGTTGTCTCCGGCAAGATCAATCCTGAGCCACGCTCCGGTCGTCAGGAAATTCTGGAAAACTACGTCAACCGTTTCGTCTGATAAGACGGATCAGGCATACGAAAGAAGGCCCCGCGCAGCCATGCGTGGGGCCTTCTTTTTTGCCTAGTCAAATCACGCGATGGGCGAGATTATTCCGCCACAGCAGCACTGTGGCGGAGAGAGATAGGCGATAAACAGCCTATCGATAAGCGACGCCAGGAACTCTGGCTTAGCCTTCGTCTGCGTTTTCTTCGCAGGTGTAACCAACGAATGCAGAGCTGGAATCTGCTGTAGGAACAAAGGCATTCTGAGTACGTTCACCGACCAGGCAATTTGAACCATCGGCTACGTAGCGGTTAAAGGTGTCAGCGCCAGTATGGAGAATGACACTGCCTTCGTTCTGAATGAGTTGCTGCACTTCTGTGGCTGACATGTCGAGGCTATTTGCATGTGGTGCAGCTGAAGCGGCGTTTCCAAAAGCAACAGCAGCGATCGCGAGAGTGGCAAAACCTGTAGCTAGTTTTTTCATAATTTTTACTCCTTTTTGGTCCCTTCGTGGGACACGCTGGAAGTAATGACGCCAACTCAAAATTACAACGGGAGCCTTATCAATTGAAATTTCAAAAAAGTAATAATTTGTGACAGACTTGTTTCGATAACCTCCTAATTTCACTCTTGAAACGGTAATTTTCTTACCCATGGGAAGTCTGTAGCCTGGCAGGGGTGATTGCACACGGCGAACAGTAAAAACGCAAAGTCACATACAGCTGAGCTCTAAACGCAGACCTGATCTATCCATCAAGTGTGCAATCCATCAAACGGACCAAAAATCGAAATGCATAGCGACATGCACAACACGTCCTTAAACAGACCAACATCCAGGATGGGTCTGTTAAGCGACAGAACATAAAGAACAAGATTTTGGGGAAATGGTGGGTGCACAGGGATTCGAACCCGGGACCGTCTGATTAAGAGTCAGATGCTCTACCAACTGAGCTATACACCCATCTCGCGACGATAAACGGCGAACCGCAGAAAGTCGGAATGTGAGCGGGCTTATATAATTGCTGCTTCCTGCTGGCAATCCCTTAATTGGTTTTTTGCATCGTTTTCGTGAAAACTCCTTGATCTGGAGCAAGAACGATCCATCAGAATAAAGCGATTTCGTTGCGGTATCCGCGCCCTAGGAAACTAAAGCGATATTTTTCCCTTCATTGCGCAATTATAAGAAACTCTGGATATTTTTGACGCAATAAACAAACTTTCCGCTTGACCCCTTCAAAACTGATGTCTAGGTTGCCGCCACGATCAAGACTGTCGTGCCTAGTGACCGACACCTGAAAACTTTCCCTTTTCGTCAAATTTCGGCTTGGGAAAACTTTCAAGTTGGTGTTTATAGGGAACAGGGACAGATTTCTGCTGATCCTATGTTGAGGAACAAGTAAATGATGCACTCTATTGTGCTAGTAGTGAGAAAGCGCGCCGCCGGGACGATGTAGGTCGTTCGGAACAGGTAGGCGCGCAACCAGGTCCCACAGGGGCCTTTTTTTATGCCTGCGACCCAGCAAAGGGTCGCATCAAACTAAAGTTGTGAACCAGGACAACAACTGCAGACGCAACAAAAGGAAACGCCAAGCTCCGCGCAAGGAGCAATCGGCAAAAACGAGGAACGCGAGAATGACACGGGAAATGACCGGCGCTGAAATGGTAATCCAGGCGTTGAAGGACCAGGGAGTTGACACAATCTTCGGCTACCCGGGTGGTGCTGTGCTTCCCATTTACGACGAGATCATTCAGCAGGACGGTCTTGAGCATATTCTTGTGCGCCACGAACAAGGCGCGGGCCACGCAGCTGAAGGCTATGCGCGCTCGACCGGCAAACCAGGCGTTGTTCTGGTAACGTCCGGCCCCGGCGCGACCAATATGGTCACGGCACTCACTGACGCGATGCTGGACTCCATTCCTCTGGTCTGCATCACCGGACAAACCGCAACGCACCTCATCGGCACAGACGCCTTTCAGGAATGCGACACGGTTGGCATTACCCGGCCGTGCACCAAGCACAACTGGCTGGTACGCGACGTTGATGATTTGCCACGCGTTCTCCATGAGGCATTCTATGTCGCAACGTCCGGCCGCCCAGGTCCCGTCGTTATCGACATTCCGAAGGATGTTCAGTTCGCAACAGGCACTTATCAGGAGCCAAACCGTAATCCGTCCGCCAGCCACAAGAGCTATCGCCCGGTCTTGAAGGGTGACGATCAGTCCATTCGGGCCGCTGTTGAACTGATGGCGAAAGCCAAGAAGCCTGTTCTCTACACAGGTGGCGGCGTCATCAACTCCGGTCCGGCCGCTTCCCAGCTTTTGCGCGAGCTGGTCAAGCTGACCAATTTCCCGATCACATCGACGCTTATGGGCCTGGGTGCCTACCCGGCCTCAGGTGACAATTGGCTTGGAATGCTGGGGATGCACGGCACATATGAAGCCAACATGGTCATGCATGACTGTGACCTGATGATCTGTGTTGGTGCGCGTTTCGACGACCGTATTACGGGTCGCCTTGATGCATTTGCACCAAACTCCACCAAGATCCACATCGATATCGACCCGTCCTCGATCAACAAGATCGTCAAGGTGGATTTGCCAATCGTCGGTGACATCGGACATGTTCTTGAAGACATGATCCGTGTCTGGCGCACGTCTTCTATGTCGACCGATAAGCCCGCCTTGAAGCAGTGGTGGCAGCAAATTGACGCTTGGCGCGGCCGCAACTCGCTGGCGTATCGCCCGAACAACGACATCATCATGCCGCAGTATGCAATCCAGCGTTTGTACGAGCTGACCAAGGATCGCAAGACCTTCATCTCGACAGAAGTTGGCCAGCACCAGATGTGGGCAGCACAGTTCTATGGCTTTGAAGAACCAAACCACTGGCTTACATCCGGTGGACTGGGAACCATGGGCTACGGTTTGCCGGCGTGTATCGGCGCGCAGGTTGCTCACCGCGATGCCCTGTGCATCGACGTCGCAGGCGATGCGTCGATCCTGATGAACATTCAGGAAATGTCGACAGCGGTCCAGTTCGGCCTGCCGGTCAAGGTCTTCATCTTGAACAACCAGTACATGGGCATGGTGCGCCAGTGGCAGCAGCTGCTTCATGGCAACAGGCTGTCTCATTCCTATACGGACAGCCTGCCCGACTTCGTCAAATTGGCTGAGGCCTATGGTGGCGTTGGTATTCGCGCCGAGAAGCCTGCCGATCTGGATGGCGCAATCGAAGAGATGATCTCGATCGACAAGCCGGCCCTGTTCGACTGCCGCGTTGCCAACCTTGCCAACTGCTTCCCGATGATTCCATCGGGCAAAGCCCACAACGAAATGCTGTTGCCAGATGAAGCAACCGATGAGGTCGTTGCGAACGCCATCGACGCCGCCGGCAAAGTTCTTGTGTAAGGATCAGATCAGATGAATGCGAAACCAAACCCAACCGCACCGTCCATTTACTTCATGGCCGACGTCAGCGATGTGATCGAAACCCACACCTTGTCCGTGATCGTTGACAACGAGCCTGGTGTTCTGGCGCGTGTCATTGGTCTTTTCTCCGGTCGCGGCTACAACATCGACAGCCTGACCGTGTCGGAAACCGAGCACGAAAAGCATCTGTCGCGCATCACATTGGTGACAACCGGCACGCCAATGGTGATTGAGCAGATCCGTCACCAGCTGGACCGGCTTGTACCTGTTCACCGGGTGACCGACTTGACTGTTCGTGCTCAAAACATGAACCACGACAAACCTCTGGAGCGTGAACTGGCCCTGGTTAAGGTTGCCGGAACCGGCAATGACCGGCTCGAAGCCCTGCGTTTGTCAGATGCCTTCAAGGCAACGGTCATCGATGCGACGACCGAACATTTCGTGTTTGAGATCACTGGTCGTGCTTCAAAGATCGAACAGTTTATCGCGATCATGAAGCCTCTGGGATTGATCGAAGTGTCCAGAACTGGCCTCGCAGCACTCCAACGCGGAGCAGAGGGGCTATAAGTTCCCTGCCCTCCCTAGACGCGACAAATTAGAGCGCGTATACGACACCGGCGCAAAGACGCCGGTGTTGCGTCTTTATACATCAGGTCATAACGACAAAGGCCAAATGCCATGAATCATGGGCTTTCCCGTCCGAAGAACCAAATCCGCTGGTTGCTTCTGGAAGGCATCTCTTCGACCGCCACCGCTGTTTTGGAAAAAGCCGGTTACGAGAACTATGAAGTCCTGCCAGGTGCGCTGGACAAGGATGCATTGATCGAGAAGCTGCAAGGCGTCCATGTCGTTGGTATTCGATCCCGAACCCAGCTGACAAAGGAAGTTCTCGAAGCTGCGAAGACGCTTGTCGCCGTTGGTTGTTTCTCCGTTGGCACCAACCAGGTCGATCTTGAAGCTGCAACTGCGCTTGGAACACCTGTCTTCAATGCCCCCTTCTCCAACACGCGTTCAGTGGCTGAACTCACCATTGCAGAGATCGTCATGTTGATGCGTGGCGTGTTCGGCAAGTCGGTCGGCGCCCATGAAGGCAAGTGGATGAAGTCTGCAGCCGGCTCCCATGAAGTACGCGGCAAGACCCTTGGCATCATTGGCTATGGCAACATTGGCACGCAGCTCGCCAATCTGGCAGAAGCCATGGGCATGCGGGTTATTTACTACGATCTGATCGACAAGCTGCAACACGGCAACGTGATGCCCGCCGAAAACCTGGACAGCCTGCTGGCCGAAGCCGATGTGGTGTCCCTGCATGTCCCCGACACCCCCGAGACACGCAACATGTTTACCGGCGAGCACATTGCCAAGATGAAGAAGGGCGCCTTCCTCATCAACAATGCCCGCGGTAAGGTTGTCGATATTGATGCTCTGGCTGCTGCGCTCAAGAGCAAGCATCTCGCCGGCGCTGCGGTAGACGTTTTTCCTGTCGAGCCTAAATCAAACAAGGATGAGTTTATCAGCCCACTCCGTGGCCTGGAAAACGTGATCCTGACGCCGCATGTCGGTGGGTCAACTGAAGAAGCGCAGTCTCGCATCGGCGAGGAAGTTGCTCGTAAGCTTGTTGAATATTCGGACGTCGGATCGACCGTTGGTGCCGTCAACTTCGCAGAAGTACAACTGCCCAAGGGCACAAATGCGACCCGCTTCATTCAAGTGCATCACAATGCACCAGGCGCACTGCGGACACTCAACGATCTGTTCTCCCGTCAAGACATGAACATTTCAGCGCAGTATCTGCGTGTTCACTCCGACATTGGTTACGTGGTGACGGATGTCGACAGTGACATTGAAGACCCGGAAGCAACATTGCGAGAAATACGCGAACTACCAAACACCTTGCGTGCGCGTCTTCTCAACCGGGTTTAACAACTCGATCCTGTCTTTTAGAAATGGCGCAGAAAGTCCTGCGCCATTTTGCTTTTTACAATCCAGAACGACACAAAGATAACTCTTCAACCCTTAATTGAAGAGCACGAATTCTATCACACGTCGACAGGTCCGCCTTCTCCACGCAGCCCTTCGGCTGACAGTGCGGCTTTGGTTGGTTTGCGGTAAAGCGTGATCGCCATCACCAGAAGAACTGCATCAGCCACCGGGGACGCAAACCATATTCCAGCCTCGCCGAATGCGACTGACAAGCTAAACACCAATACCCCCATCAAAAGATACGGTTTGGCTAACTGCAGAATAGCGGCCCTCAACGCATTGCCGGTCACCTGGTAAAAAGCACCCAGCATCAGAACCGGCCCCACAACTACATAGAGCAACAGAACAATTGGCAGAATACGTGCCACTTCGTCTTGCACGGCGGGGTCAGGCACAAACCACGCTGCAATTGACGATGCAAACGTTGAAGCGAACACCTCGAAGCCTAGGCAATAGACGAGGCTCGTAATCACGGCGAAGCGAAACGCACGCTGAACCCTATCCTGCTGGCCAGCCCCGAAATTATTGCCAACGATCGCCTGCATCGCCTGCATCAGCCCGAGCAACGGCATGAAGGCGAACCCTATGATCCGAATCAAAATCCCATAGGCCGCAATCGTCTCAGAATAGTTCGGCATTGCCGCGAATTGCACCGCAGCGACAATGACCGTGGTTGACAGTGCGAGCCCCATAAAGCTGAGAGATTGAGGGCCGCCCAACGCCAGAATGCGCAACACATGGATAGGACGCCCCTGGAGCACCAGGGATGAAAGTGGTAGACGCGTTCCGCGCAGTGATCGATGGACAAGCACAAAGACCAAAGCAGTACCTTGCGCCAGAACAGAACCGAGCGCGGACCCTGCCACGCCCATGTTCAGATGCACGATCAAGATATAGTTCAGGCCAATATTGGCGAGCGTGATCAAACCACCGACTCCGGCCATTAATGCAATCTTGCCTTCGCATCGCAGTGCATCCGCTTGAACGCTCAAAATAAAGAACAGTGGCGCACCGTAAACAGCAATCCTGATATAGCTATCCGCCATCTGGGCAAGCGACGCATCCCCCTTGGCTGCCATCAGGGCAAACTGAGATCCGAACGCAATGTAAAGGATATTCAGGAGAGCTGCGATCACCACCGCCATAAGGTGGGCTTCGGCAAAAATCGAGCGCGCAACGTCCAGCTTCTGTGCACCAAGCGCACGTGACAGCAAACTCGACATCCCACTTGCAACAAGTGTCGAAAGGCCGATGAGCACTATAAACGCAGGAAACATAATCGTGACGGCAGCAAGCGCTTTGGGGCCTACAAACTGGCCCAGAAACATGGCGTCGACCACCGTCAGCAAGCCGTCTACGACCATCAGAAAAACGATCGGCAAAGCCGTTTTGACAAAAACGACGGGAAGTTTTCCAGTCAGATATTCATTATGCGAGGGTCCGGACATTCTTTTGATCCTAAACTCACAATTTGCATCAAAAAGATGGGGCCCGCATTTCCATCCGCGCAAATTGCTTCATCGGACGTCAAAAGATATCAATCGACAGAACTTCACCATGATAAAAATCGCGGGGGGCGGGCGTCTGCAGCCTGAGTCCAAGTACACGGTGAGGCTTTAAAAAGTCAAGGCTCCCAATTTCGTCACCCAGACCACGACCTCCGGGATCAAAACCTCCTCAGCGGAGCAGCCGCTTGTGATCGAGACAATTTCTTATTTGACTTCATTGGGTTTTCGGCCAATTTTCGCAACCAACAAACACTCATCCAACGCGGCCTTGCCGTCACACCCTGTGCCTTTTCCATTCTGGAGTCTCAGTCATGAGCCCGTCGCGCCTGTCTGTAAACGTCAATGCCATCGCCATGCTGCGCAACCGCAGAGACCTGCCCTGGCCCAGCGTTACCGAGATGGCAGCCATCGCGATGACCGCAGGCGCCAAAGGCATTACGGTTCACCCCCGTCCAGACGAGCGACATATCCGCAAGACGGACGTTGTCGACCTGTCCAGCCTGATCAAGGATCGTTTTCCTGGAAAGGAGCTCTGTCTGGAAGGCTACCCGACGCCAGAATTTCTGAAACTGGTTGAAGACGTGCGCCCCGATCAGGTCCTGTTCGTGCCTGATGACCCAGACCAAACAACGTCTGACCACGGCTGGCAGTTTCACAAGGACACAAGTATTCTCGCGGAAGCTATTGCCGCTGCGAAAGACTGGTCGGTCACGGTCTCATTGTTCTGTGATCCAGATCCCGAAGCTGCAGAACATGCAGCAAAACTCAACGCTGAGCGCATTGAGATTTATACCGGGCCCTACGGGGCATGCTTTGACAACCCAGCTTCTGCAGAACGTGAACTTGAGAAAGTTGTTGCGGCGGCAACGGCTGCAAAAAATTGCGGCCTTGGTGTCAACGCCGGTCACGACCTGACGGTCGAAAACATTCCGGCCCTTCTCGCCCGAGCCCCTTTCATCCGCGAAATGTCTATCGGTCACGGCTTTACAGCCGATGCTCTGATCTATGGCTTTGCGGAAAGCGTGCACCGGTTCCGAAAGGCGATGGCCGAAATCTGATCCAGAGGCCGACGCGCATACTCGCAAATCTCCAAATCTAAACTTCGGAAAAAACTGGATAAGCCGACGCACTCACAAGCGCGACGTCACATCATCTTGCAAACAAATCTCGGCTCCCGAATAATCAAAGCGCATCAACTCTGGAACGCCATCGTGACCAATCCCTACGCTTATCTATCCGCTGAAAAATTTTGGCGCTCCGGAGTGGCAGATCAGGACACCAGCCGTACATTTGACAACATATGGACTTCCCGCTTCCCGTTGGAAAAGACGACAAAATTTCTGACAGCAGGATCCTGTTTTGCGCAGCACATCAGTAAATGGCTGATCTCTAACGGCTACCAGTGGATCGATACCGAGCCTGCACCCGCCGAAATGTCTGATGCGGAACGCCTTGAAAACAACTATGGCGTCTTCTCCTTTCGAACCGGCAATATCTACACATCTTCCCTGCTACGCCAATGGCTAGAGCAAGCGCTCACAATTTCGCCCAGCCCAATCGAAGAAGTCTTCGTTGAGGACGGTCGCTACTTCGATCCACTACGTCCATTGATTTCGAAAAATGGTTTTGCAACGAAGGAAGAACTGCTCACAGCCCGCACGCTGACAGTCCAAAACATCAAAACGGGTTTTGAAAACGCTGATGTCTTCATCTTCACGCTGGGACTGACAGAGAGTTGGAAGCATAAAGTCGGTTACACCTACGCCATGTGCCCGGGCACTGCGAAGGGGACCTTTGATCGTGAAACGGTTCTATTTGAAAACCTCGACTACCAGACCATTCTCTTTGATCTGGAACGCTGCTTTGAACTGATCAAATCCGTAAACCCGGAGATGAAATTCCTTCTTACCGTTTCTCCGGTACCCCTCACAGCGACGGCATCAGAAGACCATGTACTGCCAGCAACAATCTATTCGAAGTCGGTTTTGCGCGGCGTGGCCGGACACCTCAAAGCGACCCGTGAGGACGTTGACTATTTCCCCTCCTATGAACTCATTTCAAGCTTCCCGATCAGAGGGGCTTACTACGAAGAGAATTTGAGGTCCGTAAAACCAAGCGGCGTTGAATTTGTAATGCGCCATTTCGAACAGGGCATTTCAACACCTCAAGCCGCCGTTTCCGAAAAAACAGGGGCCCAACCTCCGGTCCCCGCGGCTGTGGCGAAAGATCAGAACGAAGACGATGTTCTGTGCGATGAAGTCATGCTGGAGAATTGGAACCCGCACAAGAGCGTCTCGCAAGCAGATCATTATTGCTTGATCGGAGACAGCCACATGGGGCTTCTTTCCGAAAGCCTCACAAGGCTGGGCGTGTCAAATGCCGGCGGGATGATCATGAATGGTGCTGCCTGGACATCCAACCTGTTCCATCTGGAC
>JABXHV010000183.1 GCA_013373445.1 Paracoccaceae bacterium
ACGATAGCCTACCCGCATAGGCCGTCAACGGCATGGATTGCAGGATCAAGTCCTGCAATGACGGAGAAGGCGTGGAGATTCCAGCCGTCGAAACTCACGCGCCAGCTTGACCACTCTGGCAGAACGGAGGTTTCGGGTCTGTGTGAGAAGCGGCTTCTGAGCGCACGCCACTTTCCTCTGGCCACTGCCGCACCGTGGATTGGATCCCCTGATCTCGTCCGGGGCAGGCTCCCGATCAAGTCGGGGATGACTGCCGAGGGGAGGAGAGGCTTAACCATGCCCGCAATGCGGCCCCCCATCTCTCGACCACCGTTCTGCTGGTTGAGGGGTCCATGATGACAGGTTTAGAGCAACTTTCGGAAGTAAACGACCCGTTCGGTTTCTTGAAAGCCCAAAGCTGTATGGAACGCGTGGCTCGCCAGATTGTCCAGATGGGCGTCTGACGCAATCTCTGAGCAACCGCGCTCTTTTGCCCATGACTGGATGGACGTTAGCAACATGTGTCCCATGCCGGTGCCACGATCCTCTTCGCAGACAAAAATGCCTTCCAGGAAGGCAACGGGCGATGTTTCGCATCCATTCACATGGTCATGGCGCAAGGTCGCTTCAGCGAACGCGCGGACGTCGGATTGATCTGAGATCCCCAAGAGGGCGATGCTCTCACCAGGAGCTTTTGCAAGTAACGCCAGGGCTTCGTTTCGGTGCTGCTCGAGCGACGTGTCATCCCAGAGCTGCGCCCGCAGTGCAACCCAGGCCTGGAGATCCGAATGTGTCGCAGTGTGTATTGGCATGCGCCAATAGTGACGGCTTTTGAGAGCTTTCTCAATCGTTGAGAGAGGCGGGTCATTTTCCTCTGGCCACTGCCGCACCGTGGACTGGATCCCCGAGTAAATCGTGGATGACCGCTGGGGGGAGGAAAGGCCTCGCCACACCCAACGCCGTCATCCCGGACCTGATCCGGGATCCATGCCGTGACACGTCCCAGAACGATAGCCTACCCGCATAGCCCGTAACGGCATGGATTGCAGGGTCAAGCCCTGCAATGACGGGGGAAAAGAGGAGCAACATTGCACTCGTTTTCTTGAACCCCTAAGAAACCACAACCTAGATCAAAGTGAAACGACTTTGCCGCCAAGAGCGTTTGGGCCCGGCGCGCACCACTTGAATTGTCTTGGTGGATTTAATCGTCATTTGTTCGCGGCGTGATCCGGTCGCAACAACTGCTGATCAGGCCTTTTGCGTTTCAGAACAAATGGAAAGTGGCGGAGGGGGTGGGATTCGAACCCACGAGACGCTTCCACGCCCGCCGGTTTTCAAGACCGGTGCATTCAACCACTCTGCCACCCCTCCGACGCGACCCATTTCGGTTTTTTGGAGCGTTTTGTCAAGCGTCGATATGCGGAAAAAAGTGTTTGGCTTTGGAAAACTTTATCACGGCGTCTTCATGCTCTGATGGCAGGGCGCTGTGTCGCGGGAGTTGGACCGGGGATTTCCGGATCCGAAGCGTGTTGCGGAAGATCAAGCGCCTTACACAAGCGTCATGGTGGGCAAGTTGGCCGCCGACCTTTTTGTGGGCAGGGTAGAGGCAGACGACCAACTCTGGACTTTCATCCATGCTGTTCAGGGCGACTGGGCAGTCCGTCCCGACAACACCGATGAGATAGACCATAGCCCTGGTCGTTGATGTGACAGGGATCACAACAACGGCGGTTAAAGCTGCCTGATGGTCGAATGGGTCTGTAATTTCCCGGGTTCTAAGAGATTTTGCGTAGCTTTCGCGGAGCAAGCCTGTTGAAAAGCACCCCTGAATGACAAAGTGCGCTTTGGTGCCGGGTGGACAAATCAGACATCAGGGTGCATCCAATTGCCACGCGCATCGATCATAAGTTTACACTAGGTTAAGATGATCGTGCTAGGTACGAATCGTTCGATGCTTCAGGTTGAGGCGGCATCATTTCAGTTGCGATCATCTCCGACACACAGACCTTTGGGCAAAAGGGCCGTCGAAGATGACAATTGACGTTGTTTTATGCTGTTCATCTGATGCAATTGGCCGCGATCGTGTAGTGAGTAGGACGGCGTAATGCTATCGATGGGTTTTGCAAAAGTTGCTGTGACAAGCACTGTTCAAAAGTGCGCGCAGATTTGCGGATTTCAATTCAAGCCCGTTTTCAGTTTCCGGCAGATTCGCAACGGTCTTTTGGTGACCGCTGCTGTCGGTGTTTTGGCTGCGTGTAATTCTGCCACGATCGAAAAAGCAAAATTTAGTCCTAAGAAATATGGTGTCAAAGGCAGCCCCAAGGTTGTCGCAAGCGGCAAGCCGGTTCCCAAGGGCGGCGGACGTTACCAGATCGGCAAGAGCTACAAGATCGCCGGCAAGTGGTACCATCCGAAACTCGAGACCAACTACAAGAAGGTCGGCCTAGCGTCCTGGTATGGACCAACGTTTCATGGCCGCCAGACGGCCAATGGCGAAGTCTTCGACCGCAACGGCCTGACAGCTGCGCACACCACCATGCCGCTGCCTTCCTATGCTCGCGTTACCAACGTGTCGAACGGACGTTCGATGATCGTACGCGTCAATGACCGCGGGCCATTCCATGGCAATCGCGTCATCGACTTGTCCGAACGGGTTGCGACGATGCTTGGCACCAAGCAACAGGGTGTCAGCAAGGTGAAGGTTGAATATGTCGGTAAGGCCCGCATGGACGGTCTCGATGAATCCTATCTGCTTGCGTCCTATAACGGACCGGGCGCCGTCTCTCCTGGCGGCACCATGCCGGGCACATTGTTTGCCGAGGCAAAGCCGGATGTCGTTGCTCCTGTGAGCGCACCGACCATGACCGCAAGCCTGAAGCTTGACGATCTCGGGGCCACGAGCTCAGGCACGATGCCTTTGAACGCCGTGACCCATGCGCCAGCGCTTCGTCCTTACAACGCTCCGACCCAGATTGCCGCAGCACAGCAGCAAAGCTACCAAGTCGCGTTTGACCCGGCATTGGCCTTCGAATCTTCTGCCAGCAACATTCAAGTTGCCTCTGCCAATGCCTTTACACCGGCAGCCAGCGTTGCAGCGCCAATCGGGTATGCTGAACCCGCGCTTGCTCCGGCCTCCGGCTCACTCGGCGTTTTGCCTGTCCCATCGCGCTCAGGTGCATTGGTGCTCGGCAGTGCCGTTTCTTCCTACAAAGCATCGTCGCGGATTTCGGACGCGCATAGTGCTATAATCTCAGAATCAGGCAAAGGCCTGTCGTTGAGACTGCTGGCCAAGGCGCAAACTTCTAATCGATAATCAGGCGACCCGATGACTGGAAAATTCGCAGATCGTTTCAAGACTTTCACGCGTTGTTTTTCAGTTCTGGGGTGTATGGCTCTGTCGGCAAGCGCAAGTCTTGCCGCAGAAGGGCTGGATACGCGTGCGCCGTCCGCGTTTTTGATCGAGACCCAAACGGGCACGGTGCTGTTTTCCAAGGAACCGTCGCTCGGCTTTGCGCCTGGATCCCTGACCAAGGTGATGACGGCTGCTGTCGTCTTCAAGGCGCTCAGCGACGGTGAAACCACCCAGGACACAAAATGCTACGTCAGCGAGCATGCCTGGCGCAGCGGCGGCGCACCCTCTGGCCGCGCGACCATGTTTGCCTCGATCAAGTCCGAGGTGGAGGTCATCAACCTGCTCCAGGGATTGCTCGTTCACAACGCCAATGACGCTGCGATCATATTGGCCGAATGTCTTGAAGGTAGTGAAGCGGCTTTTGCCAAGCGCATGACAGCGCTAGCCATGGACTTGGGGATGCGGGACAGCTTTTTTGCCAATCCGACCGGCTACGTCGATGATGACACGAACGCGAAGAGTGTCACGACGGTACGGGATCTGGCGATCCTGGCTCAATACATCCTGAGCAATCACAAGGATCTCTACAAGCTGTTCGGGCAAAGCGATTTTACCTGGAACAAAATTTTCCAACGCAACAAGAGCCCGATCCTCGGTGAAATCCGGGACCTTGATGGTCTTGGCGGTGGTCAGGACGAAGAGGATGGCTATTCGGCGCTGGCATCGGTTGATCGAAGTGGCCGGCGTATCATTGCCGTGGTGGCCAAGCTTGAGAATGACAAAAATCGGCTGGCGGCACTGCGTGAAGTGGTCGAAGGCGCCTGGGAATTCTTCGATGTACAGAAGCTCTACAAAAGCGGCGAGGTGATCACCGAAGCGCGCGTCTTTGGCGGCGTTGAGGGGGCGGTTGGGCTCAAGGCTGTGAGCGACATCAATGTTTTGCTTCCGCGTAGTGGGAACCTGGATTATCGTCTTCGGGCTGTCTATGAGGGGCCTTTGGTTGCGCCCGTTGCAGCCAATACCGTCGTCGGGGAGATACGTGTTATCGGCCGCGATGGCATTGTGCATACGAGCGAGCTTGCGACAACGGACGACGTGGCGCGCGGCGACATGCAGCAACGTGCGCTCGGTGCGCTTTGGGAACTTCTTTTTGGTTGGTTCTGACACCGGCCGATGTGGCGCTTGAACAGGATTGACCTATTGGCAGGACGTTTTATCACAGTCGAGGGCGGCGAGGGGGCTGGCAAGACAACTCAGATCACCGCACTCAAGAAACGTTTGAATGATCTTGGGATTGATGTGGTTGTCACCCGCGAGCCTGGGGGATCCCCAGGCGCCGAGGCCATTCGGGAAGTGATCCTGAGTGGCAAGGCCAAGGATCTTGGCGTGCGCGGTGAGGCGCTGTTGTTTGCCGCAGCCCGCGCAGATCACGTTGACACGATCATTCGTCCAGCGCTCGCCAAGGGACAATGGGTTATCTCGGACCGGTTTGCCGATTCCACGCGCGTCTATCAGGGCGAGGGCGGTCTCGATGACAGCTACCTGGACCTTCTGGAAACCGTTGCCGTTGACGGCATTCGCCCCGATTTGACGATCCTGATTGATATTCCGGCCAAGATCGGGCTGGCGCGGGTCAGCAAACGGGCAACGACCGTTGCAGCCGGCGGGCCTGACCGTTTTGAAGCAGAAGATACAAAGACCCATGAACGCCGCCGGCAGTTGTTTCTCAACCTTGCGCGCAAGGAGCCTGAGCGCTTCGCTGTTATCGATGGCACAGAGGCAGCTGATCACGTCGAAAAAGACATATGGTCGGCTGTGGAACTCAATTTCGAGAGTGATCTTTCGCTGGACAATACCCCATCCACGGCGATCGGGGGTCGATGAATGGCCCGTGTGAACGAAGTCGTCGCCGCCCCGGAAATTGATGCCCTGGATGGTGTGCCGTTGCCGCGTGAGCAGCAGCATTTCATCGGGCACCAACATGCCGAGCAGGCGCTTTTGGATGCCTATCGCAGCGAGCGCTTTCACCATGCCTGGATCCTCGGTGGTCCGAAGGGCATCGGAAAGGCAACGCTTGCCTATCGTTTTGCGCGATTTGCCAATGCCAATCCCGACCGGTTCAGCGCCGATGTCATGGCAGCGAACTCGCTGGAGGTTTCTCCCTCGCATCCCGTGTTTTCACAGATTGCACAGGGGGCGAACCCAAATGTTCTGCATCTGCGTCGCCCGTGGGATGAGAAGAACAAACGTTTCAAGTCCGACCTGCCGGTCGATGAGATCCGCCGCACGGTGTCCTTCTTCGGCACCACAGCGTCCAGCGATGCATGGCGTATTTGTATTGTTGATGCTGCTGACGACATGAACATCAGCTCGGCGAACGCGCTGTTGAAGGTTCTGGAGGAGCCGCCCGCGCGCTGCCTGTTTCTGGTGTTGTCGCATGCGCCGGGACGGTTGTTGCCGACAATCCGCTCCCGCTGCCGCCGCCTCGATGTGCATCCGCTCAAGGATGAAGAGGTTGTTGATGGCCTCCGGCTGCTTTCAACGGGAGCTGTGCCATCGGGCGATGAGTTGGCCGACCTGGTCCGGTTTTCAGAGGGCAGCTTGAGATCTGCACTGACCTTGCTGGCGGGCGACGGACTGGCGATCAATAGAGGGTTCGTATCGCTTGCCGAGCAGGCGCCCAATGTGGATACGCTGGCGCTGCATTCCCTTGCCGATGTCATTGCAGCACGGGGTCAGAACGACAATTGGGACAGTTTCCAGCTGATTGCACGGCAGTGGCTTCACCATCGCATGAGACAAGAGACAAGTCTGGGTCCGGCACGTCTTGTCAGCTGGGCGGAGTTATGGGAAAAGATGACCCAAGCAACGGCAGACGCCGATGCACTCAATCTTGACCGAAAACAGGTAGTCCTCGACGTGTTCCAAAACCTTTCCAAGGTCATGCGAATGCCCGCTTGAGCGGGTCACTTCCAAACGGAAGTGCCTTTTTTCGAGCTGCCTCTTTCACATCCTTTTACAGACACACCGTCACATAAGAAGCGTCATGACCGACCGACAGACCTATTACATTACAACTGCGATTTCCTATCCCAACGGTGCACCTCATATCGGCCATGCCTATGAGGCGATTGCAACGGATGTGATGGCACGGTTTCAGCGGCTGGACGGCAAGGACGTCTACTTTCTGACCGGCACCGATGTGCACGGGCAGAAGATGCTCCAGACGGCGCAAAAGGAAGGCATTACGGCTGCCGAACTGGCAAACCGGAATTCCGATCGTTTCGAAGCCATGGTCGATGCGCTTGGCTGTTCAAACGATGATTTCATTCGCACGAGCCAGGAACGTCATTACAAGGCAAGTCAGGAAATCTGGCGCCGTATGGCAGACAATGGCGACATCTACAAAGACAGCTATTCGGGTTGGTACTCCGTGCGCGACGAGGCCTATTACGCGGAAGGCGAAACGGAAGTCCGCGAAGACGGTGTTCGCTACGGACCACAAGGCACGCCGGTCGAATGGGTGGAAGAAGAAAGCTACTTCTTCAAGCTGTCCCAATATCAGGACCGACTGCTGGCTCATTATGAAAGCCATCCGGACTTTATCGGGCCTTCTGAGCGTCGCAACGAGGTTCTCAGCTTCGTGAAGGGTGGACTGAAGGACCTGTCTATTTCACGCACGACCTTTGACTGGGGGGTTCCTGTTCCCGGCGACGAAAAGCACGTGATGTACGTGTGGGTCGACGCGTTGACCAATTACATTACCGGCCTGGGTTTTCCCGATGAAGACAATCCGCTGTGGAAGCATTGGCCGGCCGATGCGCACATCATCGGCAAGGATATCATCCGTTTCCATGCGGTGTATTGGCCTGCCTTCCTGATGTCCGCAGGGCTCGAACTTCCAAAGCGTGTCTTTGCGCATGGGTTCTTGTTCAACAAGGGCGAGAAGATGTCGAAGTCGATCGGCAACGTGATCGATCCCCATAACCTGATCGCTGCCTATGGACTTGATCAGACACGATATTTCTTCCTGCGTGAAGTGCCGTTCGGCAAAGACGGAAACTACAGTCACGAGGCGATTGTCAATCGTATCAATGCGGATCTGGCCAATGACCTCGGCAACCTGGCGCAGCGTTCCCTGTCGATGATTGCCAAGAACTGTGACAACCAGCTACCAACGCCTGGTGCGTTTACTGATGAAGACATGGCCATTCTAGCACAGGCCGATGCGATGCTGGAAACCTGCCGCGAGGCGTTTGCCAAGCAGGAGATCCACCACGCACTCGGCTGTATCTGGGACTGCGTCGGTGAGGCAAACCGTTATTTCGCGTCTCAGGAACCCTGGGCACTGAAGAAAACCGACCCTGAGCGGATGGGAACGGTGCTTTATGTGACCGCGGAAGTGATCCGTCAGGTGGCAATTCTGGCCCAGCCAGTCACTCCGGAAGCAGCGGAGAAGTTGCTGGACAACCTGAGCCTTGCGAGCGATGAGCGCGTGTTTTCAAAACTTGGGCCTGATAACCGGCTTGCAGCTGGCCGCGATATTCCAAAGCCGCAACCTGCGTTCCCAAGATATGTTGAGCCTGAAGACAAGACTGCCTGAGGCGTCCTAATCTTCAATTTGTAGTACCGTATTGCCCGCTGACTGGACCTTTTCACAATGATCGTTGACAGCCATTGCCATCTTGATTTTCCCGACTTTGACGGTGAACGCGACGCGTTGATCGAGCGGGCAGCCGAGGCTGGCGTCAAGTTGATGGTGACGATCTCGACGCGGGTGCGTCAGTTTGATCGTATTCTCAAAATTGCTGAAACCTACGACAATGTGTTCTGTTCGGTCGGCACACATCCGCATCAGGCTGGTGAGGAGCGCGGTATTCCGGCGTCCGAAATCATTGAACTTGCCAAGCACCCGAAAGTCGTCGCTATCGGGGAGGCGGGCCTGGACTACTTCTATGACAAGGCGCCCCGGGATGCGCAGGCCGAAGGGCTACGTGTTCACATCGAAGCTGCCCGTGAAACTGGCCTGCCGCTTGTCATCCACTCACGGGACGCTGATGAGGACATGGCGACGATCTTGAGCGAGGAAATGGGGAAGGGGACCTTCCCGGCATTGCTCCATTGCTTTTCCTCTGGCCGCGATCTCGCGTTGAAGGCGATCGATCTGGGGCTCTATGTGTCCTTTTCCGGAATCTTGACCTTCAAGCGGTCAGAAGACATCCGTGCGATTGCAAAGGAACTTCCGGCAGACCGTCTGCTGGTGGAAACTGATAGTCCGTATCTTGCGCCACAGCCAAGACGCGGCAAACGCAACGAACCCGCCTATACCGCGATGACTGCTCAAGTGCTTGCGGAAACGCGCGGTGTCTCATTCGACGAGATCTCGCAGCAGACGACGGAGAATTTCTTTCGGCTGTTCACGAAGGTTCCCAAACACTTTGCCGAGGCGTCCTCCTCATGAAGAACGGCATCAAGGTCACAATACTTGGATGCAGCTCGTCAGGCGGTGTGCCCCGTTTGGGAACTGACTGGGGTGATTGCGACCCGGCGGAGCCGAAGAATGCGCGCAATCGCTGTTCCATTCTGGTTGAGAAACAGGGTCCTGATGGTCTGACATCTGTCGTGATTGATACAGGTCCTGACTTTCGCCAACAGATGCTGCGGGCAAATGTTCAGCGCCTTGATGCGGTGCTTTACACGCATTCGCACGCCGACCACCTGCATGGCATTGATGATCTGCGTATGTTCTACATGATCAACAAGGCTGAAATCCCGGTCTATATGGACACGCCGACCTTTGCCCGCGCCCAGGAGGCCTTCGGCTACTGTTTCAAACGTCCGGAAGGATCTTCCTATCCGCCAATCCTGAGGCGCGTGCCGATCACCGCTTCAAAAGAATTCGCGGTCGAGGGCCCGGGGGGCGCCATACACTTTCAGCCGTTTGAGGTGGAACATGGCAACATTCCTGCACTCGGTTTTCGTTTCAACGATGTGTGCTACCTGCCGGATGTTTCCCAGATCGGGGCCAATGAACTGCCATTCGTCGAGGATCTGGATGTCTGGATCATCGATTGCCTGAGACGCCGACCGCATCCGACCCATTTTCACCTCGAAATGGCGTTGGACTGGATAGAAAAGATGAAACCCAAATCGGCGGTTCTCACGAACCTGCATAATGATCTGGACTATCAAACACTTGCGGCGGAAACCGCCGACCATATTGCTCCGGCGTATGACGGGATGACCTTGGAAATCTAGCCGTCAATATCTGTTTGTTTCCTGATTACTTGGCTGAATTTTTACCAATTTTGCTTAAATTTTCGCGATTGTATGGTTTGCATACTATTTTTTACACTGAAGAGTTTACTTTCCAACTTCGAGTGACCATATAGAGGTCAATTCAAGACTTTTGGCAGTAGCGTTGCGTGTTTTGCGTAGCGGCTGTCACGCATTTTGACAGGGCATATTCCCGTGAGTGACACGACCTCAAATGTTTCGCCTTTGAAACCGAACACACTGAATGAGACGACTTCTGCAGCCGAAGAGACGGCGCCAGCGCCCAAGAAACCCGGCAAGGCGAAGATCGTGTTTTCGGCAGTTGCCGTTCTTGCGGTCTTGTTTGGAGCTTACGAAGGCTACGGATGGTGGACCCATGGCCGTTTCATAGAGACGACCGATGACGCTTATGTCTCCGCCGATATTCCTACGGTGCTTTCCAAAGTGTCCGGATATGTGCAGGAGATCACCGTGGCAGACCATCAGCAGGTCAAGGCAGGTGATGTGCTGGCAAAGATCGATGACACTGACTATCGCCTCGCAGTGGCCTCCGCGTCAGCTGCGCTGGCCGTTCAAAAGGCCGTCGTTGCTCGTATCGGCGAGCAAATCGCCGCCAGCAAGGTTTCCATCCTGGAGGCCAATGCGTCATTGAAGTCTGCTGAAGCTGAACTTGAAAGCGCCAAGCTAACCTTCAACCGTCAGGAAGAGCTGGTAAAGACAAGTGTTGTCAGCCAATCCTCCCTTGATACGGCCAGGGCATCGCTCCTGAGCGCGCAGGCGAATGTTGAGAAAGCCAAAGCTGCGGTTCAGCTATCCAAAGTGAATGTGAAAGTGCTTGAGGCCCAAAAGAGTGAGGCGGAGCAGGGCGTATCGTCCAAACAGACCGCCCTTGAGCAGGCCGAACGAAATCTGGCGTTCACGACGATCCGCTCGCCCATTGATGGCACTGTGGGCAACCGCGTTGCCCAGGTCGGATCATTCCTCCAGGCAGGAAGCCGTATCGCAGCCGTTGTTCCGATGCAGGCCGCTTACATTGATGCGAATTTCAAGGAAACCCAGCTGAAGGGTCTGGAGAAGGGGGCCTCTGTATCCATCGAAGTCGACGCTTATCCTGATGCCGAACTGCATGGCGTCGTTTCCAGCGTGTCGCCGGCAACGGGGTCGGTTTTCAGCCTGCTTCCTTCCGAAAATGCGACGGGTAACTTCACCAAAGTGGTTCAGCGCGTCCCGGTCCGCATTTCCATCGCCAAGGAAGATGTTGCTGCACATCCGCTGCGCGCGGGCATGTCCGTCGTTGTTGGCGTTGATACCCGCACGTCTTCCGAAACGCACTGAGATAGGGTGGTCTGAACACCATGTCTTCCACCGCCACACCTGCTGCAGACGATGAACCAATCGACAAACGCAAGCTTTTCACCTTCATGTGCATGGTGTTTGGCATGTTCATGGCGATCCTGGACATTCAGATCGTCTCTGCATCGTTGCCGGAGATCCAGTCGGGTCTGAGCGCCTCGCAGGATGACATTGCCTGGGTTCAAACTGCCTATCTGATCGCCGAAGTGATCATGATCCCTTTGTCGGGCTATCTGTCACGCATGTTGTCGACGCGCTGGATGTTTGCCATCTCGGCAGGCGGGTTCACATTGATGAGCCTGATGTGCGCAACCTCGACGACGATCGAGGAAATGATCGTGTGGCGTGCGCTGCAAGGCTTTGTCGGCGGCGGCATGATCCCTACGGTGTTTGCCTCAGCCTATCTTATCTTTCCGCGTTCCAAGATGAGCATTGTCTCTCCGATGATCGGACTTGTGGCCACACTGGCACCGACGATCGGCCCGACCCTTGGTGGCTACTTGACCGAGTTGGGGTCCTGGCACTGGCTGTTCCTGATCAACGTCGTTCCCGGCATTCTGGTCACCGTGGCCGCCGTGACGCTGATCGACTTCGACGAACCGAATATGGCGCTGTTCGACAAGTTCGACTGGACCGGCTTCATCAGCATGGCGGTGTTCCTAGGATCACTGGAGTTCGTTCTGGAGGAAGGTTCTGGCGAGGACTGGTTCCAAAGCTCCGAGATTGTTTTGTTCTCGCTCGTCTGTTTTGTTTGCGGCGTGTTGTTTTTCTGGCGATGCTTTTCGGCCGATGAGCCCGTGGTTGACCTGCGCGCTTTCCAGAACAAGAACTTCACCATGGGCTGTATCTTCAGTTTCACCATGGGCATCGGACTGTATGGACTGACCTATCTGTATCCGGTTTATCTGTCGAGTATCCGGAACTACAGCTCCCTGCAAATTGGCGAAACCATGTTTGTGACTGGCGTTGCCATGTTCCTGACGGCCCCGATTGCCGGCCGGCTATCGTCTGTCATGGACCCAAGGGTGATGATGGCAATCGGGTTTGCCGGCTTTGGCGTGGGCACCTGGATGGTCACCGGCATGACCCATGATTGGGACTTCTGGGAGCTTTTTGTGCCTCAGATCCTGCGCGGATGTTCCTTGATGCTCTGCATGGTGCCAATCAACAATGTGGCGCTTGGTGTCCTGCCGCCGCACATGATCAAGAATGCCTCCGGGATTTTCAATCTGACACGAAATCTCGGCGGGGCAGTGGGCCTTGCCATCATCAACACCGAACTGAATGCGCGCACCGATTTTCATTACGAGCGGATTGCGGAGACGGTGAATTGGTCGCGCGAAGTGGTCACCCAGACCCAAGAGATGCTCACACGTTCCTTTTCCGGGCTCGGGGACGCGGCGCAGACAGCTGCGATCCAAACCATGTCAAACATGGCGCAGCGAGAAGCCTTCGTCATGGCGTTTTCTGATGTCTTTTTCATTCTGACGACGCTGTTCGTGGCATTGTTTCTGGGCACATTCATCGTTGAACGACCCAAAGCAGCTGGTGGTGCACCGGGTCATTGATCCGCGACACTGACCCGGCACACTGATCCGGGACACTGATCGGAACGAGACCGGCGGTGTTTCATCGGTGAAGAAAGCCGTTCCGGGTACGCGGCTTTTGCCTTCAGAACCATTGCTTTGTATGGTTCAGCTATGAACGAGTCATCGAGTTTTTCAGGCGGCCCAAAGGCGCGCGCCTCACGTGGATCAACACGAAACGGACCCGGCAATGACAAGCCGCGGCAGCGCACCTATCGCTTGCCGACTGAAGAGCGTTTGACCCGATCGGCAATCCATTATCTGGACCGCTATGCGTCGTCAGTCAGTAATCTGCGCTCAGTGCTGAAACGCAAGGTCTCACGCGCAGCCCGATCCCATGACAAGGATCCCGAAGAGTTCAGCGAGCTGATCGAACTGGTGGTCGCCAAATGCGAGCGATCCGGCATGGTGAATGACACCGACTATGCCGCAACGAAGGTTGCGAGCCTGCGCCGACGTGGTCGGTCCCAGCGACAGATCGAGGCGCAATTGAAATCAAAGGGCGTTGCCGACGAGACGTTGTACAAGGCCTTGGACGCGCATGACAGCGACGACTGGAACGCCGCGCAGACCTACGCCAGGCGGCGCAAGCTTGGACCGTGGCGCACACGCGGACCCTTGGCGGAGTTCAGGCAGAAGGATATGGCAGCGCTTTGCCGCGCCGGCTTTTCCTACGACATTGCACGTAAAATCATGGCGTTAGAGCCAGATGCTGAGCCATATAGATGACTCTCAGCAATCCATATAAGTTCCATAATCTATATTATGCGATATAGGATAACGCGTCCTTTAGAGCGGTGCTACACGTTGCGCGGCTGAATGCGTTCCCCCCAATGAGGTCAATCCGTCGCCAGTTCTTTGGTCATGACATGGAACAACGCGCCCTCTTTCGTGAAGGTCTCGATTGTCTCCCACCCGGTCTTCTCGTACAGACCCACTGCGTTTGCGGTATAGAGTGTCAGTCTTTTGATATCCGATTGTCTGGCGAGCGTTTCGAGCGCTGTCATAAGTTGCAAAGCGTATCCGTTGCCCCGGTGAGCCGGCTCGATGTACAGCCCAGCCAACCACGGATTAAGCTCCGGCCGGCCTTCAAGATCATCAAGGCAGATGGCGACCATTCCCACCGGTTGATCCGCTTTCAGCAGAACGAGAACCGTCGGGATAAGGTCTGAGCTGCTTGCGATACGGATCTCTTCATCGAGGACGTCGGACACGTCCTTCGTGCCTCCATTGTAGAAAGCCTGCCATCGCCATTTTCCGGTAATGTGCGCCAGATCAGGTCGATCTGAAGTTTTCACGATCTCAAGGTGCATGATCTCGAAGCCTTCATGGTAGACCCTCACACTGTTGTGTGGCTACCTTAGATCATTCAGCTCACGCGTGCATCCATCCCGATCGCCCTTGCGTTACGCCACAGCGGCCTGAACATTGCCTTTGGCGATAAACTCGACCCCGATGTTGCGGCCACTGCGCCTTGCAACCCGGCAGGACCTTGGCTCCATATCGGGCAGTTCGAGGGTGAATTGATCGGGCATGTTATCAGCATTTTCAACTTGCAGGCGCGCGCCGGAATCCGAGATATCACGGAGAGAACACCCAACACGATAGCCGGCTGATGTGGTGATGAAGCCTTCTTTATAGGTACGCTTTCGGGCGTCCTTGCGGCGGTTTTCCATGCCCACGACCCAGTTGTCGAGGCTGTCACAAACTGAAGTGACATTGCTGGAAGCCGACTGGAGTTTCGAGCTGATATCCTGGGTGGAAATACTCTGTTTTTCAGTGACTTGGGTTGTCTCTTGTACAAGGTCCTGGACCTCGGAAATGGAGTGCTGAATTTCCTTCAATGCATCATCAACAGATCCGGAGACGGACTGCATCTCTGCAATTTCGGTGAAGATACGCGTGGTGGCCTGGGACGTTTGGTTGGCCAGGTCCTTGACCTCGTTAGCAACAACCGCAAAGCCCCGTCCCGCCTCGCCCGCACGAGCGGCCTCGATGGTCGCATTCAAGGACAAGAGGTTGATCTGATCCGCGACTTTTGAAATCAACTGCACGACATCATCCATGGAGGCTGCCGCCGTACGCAATTTTTCAGTTGATTCACCAGCGACTTCCGAGCGTGCCTGCATCCCTTCGATGGCCTCTTTTGCCGTTGCCATGCCTTGGGAGACGTGTTGTGCGGTGCTGCTCACGTCTTGCGCGGCCGCTGCGGTTTGTTCAACGATGCCCAATGTTTCTTCGGCTGATTGAATGGCGACCTGACGCGATTCCATATTGCTGGTGATATCGGTTGCAAACTTGGTGACCATCATCACCTTGCCTGAAGCATCAAAGATCGGATTGTATGTGGCCTGAAGCCAAATGGCCTTGCCCGCCTTGTCATATCGTTGGTAGATCGCGGCGTTGTGCTCGCCTTGCGCGAGTTTTCGCCAGAACTCCTTGTATTCCGGCGACGTCGCATAGGCCTTGGCAACGAACATCTGGTGATGCTTACCGATCACTTCACTGGCGCTATAGCCCGTCGTATCCAGGAAGTTTTGATTGGCGTCGGTGATAATGCCGTCCGTTGTGAAGGAAATGACGGCCTGGCTGCGGCCAATGGCTGCAATCTGTCCCTCGTATTCCGCATTTTTCAATTTCTGCTCGGTGATATCAGACGCGAATTTCACAACCTTGAACGGGCGCCCTGCTCCATCAAGGACCGGATTATAGGTCGCCTGAATCCAGACTTCCTTGCCGTCTTTGCCAAACCGCTGGTACTCACCCGATTTGAAAACGCCTTTCGCCAGGTCGTCCCAAAAGCTTTTATACTCGCTCGACTCCCGGACCTTCGTTGATACAAACATGCTGTGATGCCTGCCGCGTATCTCATCGATTTGATATCCGAGTGCGTTGAGAAAATTGTCGTTCGCCTGGAGGATATTGCCTTTCAGATCGAAATGAATGACGGCCTGAGACCGCTCGATCGCCATCACCTGCCCGTGTTCTTCCGCACTGAGCATCTTGGCTTCCGTTATATCGGTTGCGAATTTGACAACCTTGTAGGTCTTGCCACTCGAATCCAGAACAGGATTGTAGGATGCCTGGATCCAGACTTCCTTGCCGTCCTTGGTCAGGCGCATAAACTCGTCGGACTTGAAAGTTCCGGTGGCCAGGTCAGACCAAAATTCCGCGTATTCAGGACTATCGGCATAGCCAGGTTCCACGAAGATGCGATGGTGCTTGCCTTTGATTTCCTCAAGCGTATAGCCCATCACATCGAGGAAGTTCTTGTTTGCATCCAAGATCGTGCCATCTGGCTTGAACTCGATCATTGCTTGTGATCGATTGATCGCGTTCAGGATATCACGAGCGTTGCTATTGGGAAAAAGTGACATTCTTATAAGGCCCCGGAATCGACTTGCTGCAACCCAAAGTACCCAACGTCACCTTTTAAATTATTAACCGCAATTTCTTTTTCCCAAAAATTTTATACGTATAAATACTTTTCATTAGCACTCTAAATGCTGCGATCCGGGAAACCTGCAGGTAGTATTTCGTATTTGTCGAATGACATTCTTTAAGTCTACCTTTTCAGGTGACTAGCGCGCTGCCACGTTTTTCAAGCGAGTCTTTTTCAAGGCTCCGTGTTGCTCAAGGACCGCATAGGCAATGGTGGCCAACTTGCTGTTGACGGACTTCAAAGCGGCAATTGCCTCCAGATGCTGGTTGCTTGAGCTCAGACTTGTCAGATTGCCGGCACGCACCCGTTGCAGGTGATTGACCCGGCTCTTTTCCTCAAGCTGGGCGACATGCTGTTTGTGCAGGACCAACCTGCGCGCATTGTCCTCATCGCCGGTCCAAAATACGCTTTGGGCAAGCGCAAACCCCTTGCGAAGCGCTTCTATGATCTCATCAATTTCATCGCTGCCTTCGGGAGAATACCGGAATTCATTGCGCGTCGCCTCCAGACGCAGGTTTTGATAGCGCCCCGACAATACATCGCCGCAGTTCTCAAGGCGGATTGCAAAATCAAAGATGTTCTTGAGATCTTCGCTCTGCGCCTCGGAGAGTTCCGGCAAGCTCGAGAAAGACGTTCTGAGTTCGCTCAGGGCGCTGTTGATACGACTTTCATTGACCGCCACGGCTTCACTGTCCGGAAGTTCGGCGCTTGCGGCGTCAAACATTTCAACGAGTTGATCCAGCATCCTGTTGACGTGACTGCGCAGGGTCAAAATGACCAAGTCCGGGTCCCCTTCCCCATCATTCAGGATCAGGCGGCTCGCAGCGCCCGGGACCGCATAAGGCCCGACAAACGGCTTATTGGCCAAGTGAGCCAGAGGGGCGAAGAACAACAGCAAAGTGTTGAACGCCAAATGGGCTGCCATCATCAGGGAAACGGACGACCAGGCCAAGGCTCCGACGATGCGCTGGCCGACGGTAGCAACAATGAGCAGCAGCACGATGGCGAGCAGGCTGCGCATCAGCGCCAGGCTCTTTGCGACGACTTGCCCCTCACCGTCCTCGTTGCGCAGCAGCCAGACTGGCAACAAGGCGCTGCCGATGTTGCAGCCAATGACGAACCCGATCCCGGCGATGGGACCCAGATTGCCATGGGATGCAAAGGCCAGAGCCGTGAGGACCGCAGCCAAGCTTGAATGCATCAAGAAGGTCAGGACGAGGCCGCAGATCGCAGCTGTTACGGGGTCGGCGTTCAGATATTCAATGACAGCCTGTGTCCCCGGAAACTCCTTCAGTGGTTCAACCGCCTGACGGATCAGCACAAGGGCGAGAAACACAAGGCCGATGCCAAGAAGCACACGGCCAAAGTTGGCGCGGTTCGCATGTTCTGAATTCAAGTAGAGCCAGCCGCCGACAAGGATTGCCGCGGGCCCAAGGGCCGATACCGGAAGGGTGAGAAACTGAACCGCCAGCGCAGACCCCAGATCAGCGCCCATGGCCACCAAGGTTGCAGACAGAATGGAAATCGTGTTGCTGCCAACCAGACCTGCTGCCATCAGCATCACCACCGTCGCGCCCTGCATGACGAACCCGAAGAAAGCGCCCTTGGCAAGCAGTGAGCGTTTGGTGCTCTGCTGGCTCAGGCTTTCCCGGATTTGTCCGCTCCACAAGCGTTCAACGCCAATGCGCAAGAAACGCACCGCAAACAACAACAGCGTTGCGCCGCTCATGAGGTGGATGATGAAGCTAATGATAGCCAATGGTTTGCGCCTTTCCGGCTGATTGTTATTTCAGTGTCTCAGCTACAATACGCTCAGGATCGCTCGAACAACGGATACGGTGTGGGCGAACCGAATATGGCTTTGACCAAATGTGTCTTGGAAAATCCAGACCTCTGACAGTGCAAAATATAGCGTTTTTTGCCACAGTTTCAAAGCGATACTGAGAAAGCCTCCCAAAGTGCGCATAAAACGAAATCATATGAAGCTATATCGAAATTATCTAAGCGCATGTTTTTAAACGGAATTTTTGTAAATCATGCATGATATCGCGACCCGAAAGTTTTTCGCGCTATAACTTTGATGATGAAGCACACCGACCGTTTAGTTAGGCGGCGTAATTGTATTTCGAGCATTTTCATCGAGAATCGAACCGGGCCCCACGCCTGAAGAAGAGGGAACCGATTTCGGCAAATGTGGGCTTTTAGCCGCACCAGGTTTGCCATATGATGGTGTGCAGATCGACGCTTTCCCTTTTTTAAGTCCCATGTTCTGAAGTCGACTTCGTGCGGTCCTCATATGTTCTTTGCATTATTGAGGGACCGGGACGATCCTCGGACGGGCTCTTCCATCTTGATCTGGTATTACTTGCGCCAGGGCTTGCCATTTTTGGACTTCGTTTATGTCTCACATCCCTGTGTCCCAGCACGTCAACACCCAGGCTCTGAAAGCGATTGTGCTGACCATTCTGGCCTGCCTGTGTTTTTCAGTCCTGGATGCGATCGCAAAGTACATCAGCCACGTTGTTCCCGTGCTGCAGGTCATCTGGATGCGCTTTGCTGTTCACGCCGTTTTGGCAGTGATCATCTTTCGCGGCTGGCGTAAGCCTTACATCATCAGCACCAAGCGGCCGTTTCTGCAGATTGTGCGTTCCTTGTGTCTGGTCGGCACCACATTCGGCAATTTTCTGGCGCTTCAGCATCTACAACTTGCCGAGACGATGGCCATCACCTTTGCCGTGCCGCTGCTCGTGACCGCGCTCGCAGGACCGCTTCTGGGTGAATGGGCCGGACCACACCGTTGGGCTGCCATCGTAGTCGGTTTTATTGGCGTCTTGATCGTTGCGCAGCCAGGCACCGGTCATATGCATTGGGCCGTGATCTACTCTATTGGTGCGACGGTTCTCTATTCGTTTTACTCAATTCTGACCCGGGTGCTGACAGGCACAGACAGCCCGACCAGCATGATCGTCATCTCAGCTCTTGTGGGCGCCTGTGTGATGACACCCATTGGCTCAAGCGTATGGGAAGCCCCGCCGACCTATTTCTATTGGGCACTGCTCTTGTCGACCGGCGTTCTGGGTGGTTTTGGCCATTGGATCTTCATTCACGCCCACCGGCTGGCCCCTGCCCCCGTCCTGGCACCTTTCATCTATTTCCAGATCGTCTGGATGATTGTCCTGGGCTACTACGTCTTTGATGACGTTCCTGCGCCAACGACATTGATCGGTGCAGGGCTTGTTGTTTGTTCGGGCCTCTACGTCCTTTACCGCGAACAAGTGAAGGGTCGTGGCAAGCGAAACGCACCTTTGGTGTAATGCTCAGCTGGCGTGATACTTATATGAGGTAATCCTCAAGCTCTTCGTAGTGGCTTTTCATAGGATTATTGACGCATTGCAATAAAAGCCTGTTGCACAGCCGTACACGGCCAGTTTACGCTCATTGTTCGATGGAACGGAGTTGTTTTTCACCTCCTGAGACATGAAGGATGAGTTGTTGCGGTTGCTGGTGTTTACGGATCTTGACGGAACGCTTCTCGACCACGACACCTATTCTTATTCTGGCGCCCTGCCCGCGCTTCAGCGTCTCAAGCAACTGGGTGTGCCCCTTGTCCTTGCCAGCAGCAAAACCGCAGCCGAAATAGCTCCGCTCCACAGCGCTCTCCAATTGAGTGAAACGCCAGCCATTGTCGAAAATGGCGCTGGTGAATACCTCGCCAATGGCGAACAACGCGGCGATGAGCGCATTTACCGCGCTATCTGCGCATCGCTTGATCAGCTTAAGGCAGGCGTGGGCAGCTGTTTCACGGGGTTTCATGATCTGTCAGCCGCCGATGTCGCCAAAGCCACCGGTCTTTCCCTGACCGACGCGGAGCTGGCAAAAACCCGTTGTTTTTCTGAGCCGGGACTATGGTCCGGCTCAGACGGCGATCTCGAATTGTTTTTGACAGCTCTTGGCGAACAGGGCCTGGCTGCGCGTCGCGGCGGGCGTTTTTTGACTGTGTCACACGGACAAACAAAGCAGCAGGCTATGGAAAGAATTGCAAAGCGACTTGGCGCAAGCATTACAATTGCGCTTGGTGATGCTCCCAATGACCGGGAAATGATCGAACATGCAGACCATGGGGTGATCATCCGCAACGATCATGGCACCGGATTGCCTCCACTGGACGGGGAAGCAACCGGCGATATTCGAAGAACAACACTTTCTGGCGCGGCAGGCTGGAACGAAGCCGTTTTGGACCTGCTGGGCGAACTTGGATTTAACAACGGGGTAAAACATGGCTGATTTTCATCAGAACGGAAATATCGCACAGTTTCACAATCTGCGATGCAGACCGTTCGAAGAATTGGTCTATGAACTCGATACATTTGCCCAAACACGCAAGATCGCCCTGATCCTGCCGGCGCTTTACTCCGAACTCGAAGGACCTGCGCTTGAAAACATCATCAATGAGCTGTCGCAGGTAAGTTATCTGCACCGGATCATTATTGGTCTGGACCGCGCCTCGGAAGAGCAGTTCCGCATGGCGCGCGACTTCTTCTCCAAGCTTCCGCAGAAATTCGACGTTCTTTGGAATGACTCGCCTCGCATGAAGGGCTTCGAAGCGAAGCTCGAAAGCCTGAAGCTGGGGCCGTTGGAGCCAGGCAAAGGCAAGAACGTTTGGACCAGCATTGGCTATCTGATCTCCTGCGCAGATTCCCACGTCATGGCGATCCACGATTGCGATATTCTGACCTACGACAAGGAAATGCTGGGCCGCCTGGTCTATCCGGTTGCCAATCCGAATTTTTCCTATCAGCTGTCCAAGGGCTTTTATCCGCGCGTTGGCAACGGCAAGCTCAATGGCCGAGTAACACGGCTCCTGCTGAGCCCATTGCTGATTTCTCTCAAGAAAGTCATTGGTGATCGCGACTACATCGATTATCTGCGCGCCTTCAGGTACCCGCTCTCCGGTGAATTCGCGCTTCGCATGCCCGTCCTGCCCGACTTGCGCATCCCCTCTGACTGGGGTCTAGAGATCGGTGTTCTCTCGGAGGCTTGGCGCAATATGGGTCCCCGCTCGGTCTGTCAGGTCGAAATCGCGGATTGTTACGATCACAAGCATCAGGATGTCAGCCGCGAGGAAGCCAGTGCAGGCCTCAACCGCATGTCGACCGACATCTGTAAGGCGATCTTCCGCAAGCTGGCTGCAGACGGCACGGTTTTCACCGCCAACACCTTCCGGACCCTGAAAGCGACATACTATCGGCGAGCGCTTGATATGCTCGAGGTCTATGACCACGATGCCAAGATGAACGGCTTGAAGGTGGATCGACATTCAGAAGAAGAAACAATCGAGCTTTTTGCCGAAAACATCATGCGCGCCGGTCAGATCTTTCTCGAAAATCCGAACGAGACGCCTTTTATTGCAAACTGGAACCGCGTTCATGCAGCCGACCCGAACATCCTTGCCGAGCTGAAGGGTATCGTTGCAGCGGACGCTGAAGAATATGCTCCAAAGACTTTCCGGCGCATGACCTGATTGTCAGATTTGCGAATCTGAAAACTGACAGCTGTTGGAAGGACCGATGCCTAGCAAGCCTGCTCAAATGCCGAACATTCTGGATGCGTCACCCGACGTTCAACGGGTCTTTGACGCCTATTCAGATGATGTGCGCCCCGGTCTTCTGGCGCTTCGCTCGCTCATATTCGACATTGCAGGCAAAATCCCGACGACGGGCGGTGTCAGTGAATCGCTGAAGTGGGGGCAGCCGTCCTATCTTTCAGTGACACCAAAGCTTGGTACACCCGTTCGACTGGGCCTCTCCAAAAGCGGCCGAATTGGGCTCTTTGTTCATTGCCAGACGACGCTCGTCGACGAATTCAAAAGCCTTTTCCCGGATGCATTTGAGTACGACGGGACACGCGGTGTGCATCTGAGATCGACACAGGAGATACAGGCGGAGAAACTCTCCTTGTTGATCTCAAGCGCCTTGACCTATCACAAACGCAACTCGTCCCTTTCTCAGTGATCGTGCTCAGTGATCGTGGACGCCAGACTTCCCTCGCATTTTCTTCACTGACCCGCGTTTCTTCTTGCTCTCGAGACGGCGTTTTTTGGACCCGAGAGTTGGCCGTGTTGCCTTGCGTGGCTTTGGCCGCTCAAAGGCCTTCTGCAGCAATTGCAGCAGACGCTCCAGAGCGTCTTCGCGGTTGCGCTCACGGGTGCGAAACCTGTCCGCTTGAATTATAATTTCATCAGAAAGCGTCAGACGGCTTCCGGCGAGCGTGCGAGCTCGTGTTTTGACGTCTTCCGGCAGGCTCTCGTTTTTTCCGAGATCAAAGCGCAGTTGGACGGCGGTCGAGACCTTGTTGACGTTTTGGCCACCGGGACCGGATGCCCGGATAAAGTCTTCGCGCAGTTCGTCTCGGTGGATCGAAACACGGTTTGTGACGGGAATGATGCCGCGCTCAGACCCTGGACTGTCGATATCAGGGCTCACGATGTCAGCTCCGCAGCTGACGAACGCTCTTTGCGCTCGGAAGGGTGTTGCGAGGGAGTTTGATCTTTTGGCGGGCTTAATTCTTGTGGCGGCGTCAGGCCGATACCCTTGAGCACCAGATGGGTGACCATCGCTTCTGCATCAGCACAGAACCGCTTGTTTTCAATGCTTTTCCCGGTCAGGGCACGGACCTGGGTATCGAAATCAGCGTAGTGCTGGGTCATGCCCCAGATTGTGAAGATCAAGTGCACCGGATCGATGGGATCTATCTTGCCGCTGTCGACCCAGCCTTGAATGACGGCAGCCTTTTGATCGACAAGCTGCTTCAGTTCCACCTCCAGAACCCGTTTGATCCGCGGCGCGCCCTGCATGACCTCATTGGCAAATAGCTTCGAGGCCTGCGGGAACTCCGATGACATCTTGATCTTGTGATGGATGTAAGCGGCAAGCTCTGCACCTGGTTCCCCGTCCGGGTTCATGCCACGCAGAGGGGCAAGCCATTCGTCCAGAATATACGAGAGGACGCTTTGGTAGATGGTGGCCTTTGAGGCGTAATAGTAAAGCAAGTTGGACTTGGACATACCCGCGGCACCGGCAATCATGTCGATCGTGGTGCCGGAATATCCGTACTGCGCAAACTGGGACAGTGCTGCAGCGTTGATGCGACGTCGGTTCTTTTCCTGTATCCGGCTAAGACCTTTGCCGTCACCAGGGTCTTTCGCTTTCCTGGCGCGCTTCATGCCATCTCCCTGTCCTGAGACTTGTCAGTGGAAATTGAACCCAGCGTCGGCGTGATGCCGACACCCGCCAGAATAACATTGATCACTGTCTGCTTGGCAATCTCAAATTGCTGATCGTTCAAGGGTTTTCCGTCATTGAGCGTTTCGATCTGATGATGGAAATCCGCGTAATGCTGAGTGGTCGACCAAATCATGTAGAGCAGGTTGCGCGGATCAACCGGCGCCATCTTGCCTTCCGCGACCCAGCGTTCAATCACTGCAATGCGTGTGTTCGTCCAGTCGATAAGGGTTGTTTCAAGATAGTCCTGAATCACTGGCGCCTTTTGCAAAATCTCATTCGCCCAGACCTTGGAGCCCATCGGGTGCTCGCGTGAGATATCCATTTTGGCGCCAATATAGCGTGTCAGCGCTTCACGCGGGTCATCACAATCATCAAATGTGTCTGCCGCTTGCAGCCATGTCTGGAAAATGTTTTCCACAACCTGCCGATAAAGAGCGAGTTTGGTCGAGAAATAGTAATGCAAATTGGCTTTCGGCAGACCTGCCCGCTCGGCGATCATGCCGGTTGTTGCGCCCTTGAAACCGAACTCAGCAAAGACATTTTCCGCTGCGGCGAGAATGATCTGCTCATTTTCAGCCCGTGTGGCACTTTTTGTTCTTGTCTTCGACACGGATCCTCACTGACTACATTTTCATCATGCCAATTGAATTATCATCTTGACCGTTTGGTCAAGCCTTTCTAACTTCAAGTTGACCAATTGGTCAGGATTTTGAACGGCTACTTCTAGCTGATTTTGCGCTTATTGTGTTTGGTTTGTCCGCCGACAACTGCACAGTCTCAGCCGTGAAACAACCAGAAGTCGTGTGCAATAAAGCGCATTTTATAACGGCTGACAGTTCGTTTTTAAGGTGCGACAGTAAATTTGGTGACGAGAGACCAGAGCCTTGTGATCTGGTTCTACATCCGAGGTGTCCGACTATGCCCAGAGAACAGGTTCAAGCCACACAGTTGATCGATGACGATCGTGTTCGCGTGACACGGTTCGACTTTGCTCCTGGCGCTGAAACCGGTTGGCACCGCCACGGCATGGACTACGTCATCACCACTCTCACAGACTGCCAGATGACTTTGGAACACCCGGATGGGGAAACAACCGAAGTCCTTATCCCGGCGGGCACGGTCTATCGGCGCGATGAAGGTGTTGAGCACAATGTGATCAATGGCGGCGCTGCCGCAATGTCCTTCATCGAAACGGAATTGAAGTAGGAGCACTTAAATGGCAGCTGCGGGCGAAAATCTTCGAATTAACGGTGACAGGCTTTGGGACAGCCTCATGGATATGGCCAAGATCGGTCCGGGCGTTGCGGGCGGAAACAACCGCCAAACGCTGACCGACGAAGATGCCGAAGGCCGCAAGTTGTTTCAGAAGTGGTGTGAAGACGCTGGAATGACCATGGGCGTGGATACCATGGGCAACATGTTCATGACCCGGCCAGGAACAGATCCGGACGCCCTGCCCGTCTACATGGGCTCGCATCTCGACACACAGCCAACGGGCGGAAAGTACGACGGTGTTCTGGGCGTGCTCGGCGGTCTGGAAGTTGTGCGCACAATGAACGACCTGGGCATCAAGACAAAGCACCCGATCGTTGTGGCCAACTGGACCAACGAGGAAGGCACCCGCTTCGCACCCGCAATGCTGGCCTCTGGTGTGTTCGCAGGTATTCACACCCAGGACTGGGCCTATGGCAAGGAAGATGCCGAGGGTAAGAAATTCGGTGACGAACTGAAGCGGATCGGCTGGGTTGGCGACGAAAAGGTTGGCGCCCGCGCGGACAAAATCCACGCCATGTTCGAACTTCATATCGAACAGGGACCTATCCTGGAGGCCGAAAACAAAGACATTGGTGTTGTCACACACGGCCAAGGCCTTTGGTGGCTTCAGGTAACCGTCAGCGGCCGTGACAGCCACACAGGTTCGACACCGATGCCAATGCGCCGCAACGCAGGGCTCGGCATGGCGCGTATGACGGAACTGGTTCATCAGATCGCGATGCAGCACCAACCCGCTGCGGTGGGTGCAATTGGTCATTGCGACGTTTACCCGAATTCGCGGAACGTCATCCCGGGCAAGGTCGTGTTCACCGTTGATTTCCGCTCACCCAACCAGGAAACGCTCGATGGCATGAAGGCAGAATTCGAGGCGAAGGCTCCGAAAATTGCTGAAGAGCTGGGACTGAGCGTCGAGATCGAGGAAGCGGGACATTTTGATCCTGTCACTTTCGACGAAGGTTGCGTCACAGCCATCCGTTCGGCTGCCGAGCGACTGGGATACTCTCATCAGGACATTATCTCCGGCGCGGGTCACGATGCGTGCTGGATCAACAAGGTTGCACCAACTGCGATGATCATGTGTCCATGTGTTGACGGGCTGTCTCACAACGAGGCCGAGGAGATCTCAAAGGATTGGGCGTCGGCCGGTACCGACGTTCTGTTCCA
>JABXHV010000172.1 GCA_013373445.1 Paracoccaceae bacterium
ATGCCAACCGCATGCACCTCATCGATATAAGTCATAGCATTGTATTTGTCGGCCAGATCGGCAATCGCCTCGATCGGTGCGATATCGCCATCCATTGAGTAGACCGATTCAAAGACAATCAGTTTCGCCCGCTCATTGCCGGCTTTCTTGAGCAGCTCTTCGAGATGTTCAAGATCGTTGTGCCGCCAGATCTGGCGCGCCGTGCCAGCGTTTTTTACCCCGGCGATCATCGAAGCGTGGTTCAACTGATCGGATAGGATCAAGCAATCCGGCAACAGTTTGGCAACAGTGGAGATCGTTGCTTCGTTCGAAACGTAGCCGGATGTGAATACGAGAGCGGAGTCCTTGCCATGCAGATCCGCCAATTCCCGTTCAAGTAAAACCAATGGATGATTGGTGCCTGAAATATTGCGCGTTCCACCGGCGCCCGCGCCCATCGACTGGGCAATCTCGGTCATCGCGGTAATGACTTTTTCGTTTTGGCCCATGCCAAGGTAATCGTTTGAGCACCAGACAGTGATTTCGCGCTCCAAGCCGTTCTCGGCACGCCAGATTGCCGTCGGAAATCTCCCGGCAACACGCTCAAGATCAGCAAACACACGATACCGTTTTTCGGTTTTGAGAGCGTCGAGCGCCTCTGCAAACCTACGCTTATAGTTCATCCCGGAACCTTGTTTTTTGATATTTTGGCAGACTTTACAAGTTAGCTGGGGCGGAGTCTAAGGATAGATTGTCGCGTCCCCGTCGAAATTTGACAGCAAATACGTGGTTTCCTCGAAGATCTGCGCCGAAATAACTCTCTCTTCAGATTTTTGTGTCATCACTTAGGCTGACCAGGAGGTGAAGTTGTGAGTCTAGATCTGGCCTCGCTAACATTTTTGCTCGTTGAAGACAGCGCGTACATGCGCACTATTATCCGCACGATGCTGCAGGGCTTCGGCGCCCGTCGTATTGTCGAAGCGGAAGATGGAGCCTCCGGTCTGGAAGCCATGGATCGAGCCAATCCCGACATCCTGATCATGGATTGGGTCATGCCTATCCTTGATGGCGCAGATATGGTTCGAATGATCCGTAGTCCAAACAACCCCTTTGCCTATATTCCAATTATCATGGTGACAGCCCATACCGAGCGCAGCCGTATTGTTGAAGCGCGCCGACTTGGGGTTCACGAATTGCTCTCAAAGCCTATCTCTGCAAAAGCGTTGTATCAGCGTGTGTCTAGTGTGATTTTGCATCCCCGCGATTTTATCAAGACACCGACCTACTTTGGGCCGGCACCGCGCGAAATTCGCAATCGTCAAAAGATCTGGCAGGGCGCACCGGGCGAACAGCCGGGTGGCGGCGGTGGTTCAGGCGGCCAGGGTGGCGGCGCAGGCGGCGGACAGTTTGCATCCGTTGGCTAGATGCATCGAATTTGTATCTTGCCAGATGCAAGCACCTCAGCTTTTTATAGAGTTTCTTTCAGACGCCTTGGGTCAAAAGCTTCTGCACAACTCAGGTCTCTGCCAATTAAGTAGGTCTCGTCGTGACTGATTTGCGTAAAGTCTTCATTTTGAACGGCCCCAATCTGAACTTGCTCGGCAAGCGTCAGCCGGAGATCTACGGTCATGAGACGTTGCAGGATGTCGAGATGGCCTGTCGCCAAATAGCCTCGGCTGCCGGGCATGATATCCGGCTTCTGCAAAGCAACGCAGAACATCAGCTGATTGACTGGGTTCATGAGGCGCGCGAAAGCGCATCCGGGATCATCATCAATCCGGCCGCTTTCACTCACACTTCTGTTGCGATTCTGGATGCGTTGAATGCCTTTGAGGGTCCGGTGATCGAGGTGCATATTTCCAATGTTCACAAGCGTGAAAGCTTCCGGCATCACTCCTTCGTATCCGGTCGCGCCGATGGCATCATCATTGGCTGCGGTGTGCAGGGGTACGAATTGGCTTTGCAGCGAATTCTAAAAATTATCAATTAAATCAAATATTTGAAAAGATATCATAGATGCACTGATTTGCTCTTAGATGCCCTAGTTGCAAATAATTCGCATTTGCATTGACGCCACTGATATTTTCTCCTAAGCCATAGGTTCTGAGTATTTATGGAGAAAATGGATGCCTGCCTCGCACTTGCCGAAACTTGGACACCTCTGGAAGCGTATGTCGGTGTGTCTGGGTGCTTTTCTCCTTGCTATGACGCTGCCGGTCATCGGCATGAGCGCGCAGGCCGCTGAAAAGCTGAAGGTCGTGACCACATTCACTGTGCTGCAAGATATTGCGCAGAACGTTGCTGGTGACTATGCGGTGGTTGAGTCTGTGACCAAGCCGGGCGCCGAGATTCATGGCTATCAACCGACCCCGCGTGACTTGCTGCGTGCTCAGGATGCGGATCTTATTGTCCGTAACGGTATGAACCTGGAGCTGTGGTTCGAGCAATTTCTGAACAATTTGGGCGATGTGCCGTCAGTGACAATCTCGGCAGGTGTTGATCCGATCCTCATCGGCGAGGGGTCTTATAATGGTAAGCCCAATCCTCATGCGTGGATGTCACTCACCAACGCTATGATTTATATCGATAATTTGAAGAATGCGTTCTCAGAAGCCGATCCAGAGAACGCGTCGGGATATGCGGCAAATGCCAAGGCATACAAAGCCCGGCTTATGAAAGAAATCGAGCCTTTGAAGGTAGAGCTGAACACCATTCCGCAAGGTCAGCGCTGGCTCGCGACCTGTGAAGGAGCATTTTCCTATCTGGCGCGTGATTACGGCCTGCATGAAACCTATCTGTGGCCGATGAATGCCGATCAGACCGGCACACCGCAGCAAGTGCGGAAGGTCATCGACACTGTGCGTGAGCAGAAGATTCCGGCGGTTTTTTGCGAAAGCACCGTCAATGTTGGGCCTGCCAAACAGGTTGCGCGCGAGACGGGTGCCAAATACGGTGGAGTTCTCTACGTGGACAGCCTGTCTGAAGAGGGTGGGCCAGTGCCGACCTACCTCGATCTCCTGAAAGTCACGAGTGAAACCATCGTCAAAGGCCTCACTGGCGCTGAGTAGCGCAGTGCCCGGATCTTCATACAGCCAGGTCAACAACCAGCCAAAACAAGAACAGGCATATCATGCAGAGCCCCGAACGTGCAGCAGAAGTCCGCGAAACGGATCAGCCCGGAATTGAAGCCGATGCTGTGACGGTGACCTATCGCAACGGTGTAACCGCTCTTTCCAGCGCGTCTTTTCAAGTGCCTGTCGGATCGATTGCCGCTCTGGTCGGCGTCAATGGCGCCGGCAAGTCAACACTCTTCAAAGCGATCATGGGGTTCTTGCCCGTTGCGTCTGGGGAAATTCGGGTCCTTGACCAAAGCATCGCCCATTCCTTGAAAAAGGGAATGGTCGCCTATGTGCCCCAGTCAGAGGAAGTGGACTGGACGTTTCCGGTGCTGGTTGAAGACGTGGTCATGATGGGCCGCTATGGAAAAATGGGTTTTCTGCGACGCGCCTCGAGCGGCGACCGTGAAGCGGTTGCCAACGCCTTGGCGCGGGTTGGAATGACCGACTTCAGTAAGCGCCAGATTGGAGAACTGTCGGGTGGCCAGCGAAAGCGCGTGTTTCTGGCGCGTGCCCTTGCGCAAGAGGGAAGCGTTATTCTCCTCGACGAACCATTTACAGGTGTGGACGTTCAAACAGAGGACGCAATCATCGCCCTGTTGAAGGAACTACGTTCCGAAGGCAAGGTCATGCTTGTATCCACCCACAATCTGGGCTCCGTGCCAGAGTTTTGTGACCAGACGGTTCTGGTCAAGGGGACGGTGCTCAAATACGGCCCGACGGAAACCACCTTCACGCGCGAGAACCTTGAATTGGCTTTTGGCGGTGTGCTTCGGCACTTCGTTTTGGGTGGAACTGACCTTCACGACGATGATGACCAGCGCAAGGTGACCATCCTTACCGATGACGAGCGCCCCATGGTTATCTATGACGACAAGACGCATACCGTGAACAAGGGCGAACGCGAGGGGCAAGACTAATGATTGCGACCCTTTTTGAGCCCTTCGGTTATGGCTACATGACCAATGCGATGTGGGTCAGTGCGCTGGTTGGCGGTGTTTGCGCCTTTCTCTCGGCCTATTTGATGCTCAAGGGCTGGTCATTGATCGGCGATGCGCTGTCGCACTCGATCGTGCCGGGCGTGGCCGGCGCCTATATGCTCGGACTGCCCTTTGCCCTTGGAGCGTTCCTGGCCGGCGGCTTGGCCGCCAGCACCATGCTGTTTTTAAACCAGAGAACGGGTCTTAAGGAAGATACCGTCATCGGCATCATTTTTACCGGCTTCTTTGGCCTCGGTCTCTTCATGGTGTCCGTGTCCCCGGTTCCCATCAGTATCAACACCATAATCATGGGAAATATTCTCGCCATAACGCCTGAAGACACGCTCCAACTGGCAATTATCGGCTTCTTTTCATTGTCGGTGCTGTTGCTCAAATGGAAGGACCTGATGGTCGTCTTTTTTGATGAAAGCCATGCACGCACCATCGGCTTGCGGCCGAGTCTGTTGAAGTTCATTTTCTTCGTGTTGTTGTCTGCCTGCACCGTAGCGGCAATGCAAACGGTGGGAGCATTCCTGGTTATCGCGCTTGTGGTGACACCGGGAGCCACCGCCTATCTTTTGACGGACCGCTTTGAAAAACTGATCCTTGTCAGCGTCGCACTCGGCGCAGGAACGAGTTTCTTCGGGGCCTACTTGTCCTATTTTCTCGATGGGGCGACTGGTGGGATCATCATCACGTTGCAAACGCTGGGCTTTCTGGTTGCTTTCGTGTTCGCGCCCAAACACGGCAAGTTGGCCGCGCGGCGCCGAGCTCGCAAAACGCTGGAAGACATAAAGAACCAGCCGGCAGCGGAGGGCGCGCTATGAGCGAGCTGCTCCTGCCTTTCCAGTTTCCGTTCATGCAGAATGCCTTCTGGATTTCAATGTTGCTTGCCCCACCAACGGCGATCCTCTCCTGCTTCCTGATCCTCAAGGGGTGGTCGCTGATGGGGGATGCACTCAGCCATGCTGTTCTGCCGGGTATCGTCGCAGCCTACATCTTCAACATACCGCTGGTCATCGGGGCCTTTGCAGCGGGCATGTTCTGCGCTGTCTCGATCGGTTACCTGAAGGAAAACAGCCGGGTGAAACAGGACACCATCATGGGTGTGGTGTTCTCCGGCATGTTTGGCTTCGGCATGGTCATCTACACGAAAATTTCGACGAATGTGCATCTGGACCACATCCTGTTCGGCAACATGCTGGGCATTGATTCTCAGGACCTTTGGACTGGTCTGATCATCGGCGGTGGTGTGACGCTGCTGTTGTTGTTCCGCGCCAAGGACCTGCTGTTACACGCCTTTGATCCGGTGCAGGCTCAGGCCATCGGACTGCCTGTCAGGCTGTTGAATTACGGCTTGCTGGCCCTTTTGTCGCTGACCATTGTCGCGACGTTGAAGGCTGTGGGGCTGATTTTGGCGATTGGCCTGCTGATCGTTCCAGGGGCCATTGCCTTCCTGCTGACTCGGACCTTTTGGTCGATGGTGGTCGTGGCCGTGGCCGTGACGCTGGTCGCGATGTTTGCAGGTGTTTATGCCAGCTTCTGGCTCGACAGCTCATCAGGCCCGACGATCATCCTGGTCCTGATGATCTTCTTTATCATCGCGTTTATCTATCGCCAGCTGGCCAATTGGGCGACCTCAAAGCGGACAGCGGCTTCGATATAACGTTGCTGCCCAGCCTGTTCCCGAGGCTATGTGAGAAATCCATTGTCGCGTTGAAGGGCAGTTTCGTTCTGCCCTCAGGGACCGGCGGGCCTGGCCAAGACTACCCCAGAGCGCGGAATGCACAGTTGTTAACCGAGTGCGTGACCGGCACCTTGTTCAAGCTTTGCTCCCGGTATTGGTAGCTCAGGCCTATGGACGCATTATCCTGGCAGCTCGAATGGCAAGTATTCCATCACGCTAATTGTCCAGCATACCGAAGAATGCTCTGATGGCATGTGAGACTTTACATATGATTTCGATGCAATTTTACCTTTGCTAGGGGGCGCTCCGGCGCATGGCTGTTGTAGAATCAACCCTAGAAACGTTTCCTTTGAAAAGGATTTCTCAGCGAATCTTGCGCGCCAGGTACAGGCAAAGAATGCCTAAAAGCCATGGCACGGCCGCGAGAAACGAAAAATCGCCGTCAAAAAAGTCGGCCAGTTCCAAACCGCAGCCGTAAGAACTGGTGTTGTAGGCGCAGCCAAGCAACACGATATAGGCCCAGGCAGCGATTGACCCAACAATCAAGAAGGCCGCGAGGACGTAGAAGAAGATTTTCAGCATGAGATCAAAGTCTCGTAAGCGGAAATGCAGTCAGTGCGGGTGCCTTGACTGAGATGGTCAGAGTGTTGGTGTCCATCTATGACTTGTAGCGTTATCGCAGGCTACCTTCAATCCTGCCGACCTTGTGATCACTTGTGCTTTAGCCGTTCGAAAACCTTGCGCTCTGTCATCAGACAGCACCAATGGTCTTTGCAAAGATAGAAAATGGTCTGGGCTCAAGCGCTTTAACATCAAATTGATAAGCAGCAGGAAATGCAGCGCTCGCGATGTGGAGCAATCAAAAACTAAAGAAATTGTGTGGATTCAAATGGTGCTGCCGAGAGGATTTGAACCTCCGACCTCTCCCTTACCAAGGGAGTGCTCTACCCCTGAGCTACGGCAGCTTTCGGCCAGAATAAGCCTTGCCTCGGTGGCGAGGCCAACCGAAGTGAGGCGCTTTTGCCATAAGTGGCTTGAGGGTGCAAGCGCCAAGTTTGAGTTTTCGTCAAATCCGTTGGGCTCAGCAATGCGCGTGGTCGAGCTATGAGTTGTCTGACTTCCTTTTTGGCCGCATTCGGACTGTTTGGCGTGGGGACACAGATCTTTAAGCGTTGTGGATAGGGCAGGGTGTCTGGATACGACAAGAGCTCAGCCGAACGGTTTGCATGCGCGCAAGCTTGGTTTAAAAGCCATCGGAGACTTTTGTGATCTGATCAGCGCAGTGCAGGCTCTTGCCGGACATGGGATCAGATACACAATGAGACCCATGAGCAGACATCAGGAACAAAAAAATGGCGGATAAGACGCCTGAAGACGAGCGTGACGGCACTGGTACCGCAGCACCATCTGGCGGCAAAAAAGCGGTGGGAAAGAAAACCAGCCGCGAGGATCGACTGGCTGAAGCGCTCAGGGCCAATTTGCGCCGTCGTAAAGTCGCCGCAAAGACCCGAAATAACGAAAAGGAATAGAGCATGGACTGATGTCGAACCAGGCAGCCGTAAACCTCAATTACCACCTTGCCTTGCAAGACTTGGTCGTTGGGTGTAATTGGCCTGCCGAGCAACGGGATCAGACAAACTGATTTGATTAAAAAGCGGAACAGCACCGCCCGTGTCCTGACCTAGGAATTAGTTCAGGGTATTTCGGCGCTGGTGGCTAGGGCGCTTGCGATTTTGGGACGGGTAAATGGACAGCATTAAAGTGGTTGGCGGCGCCGAGTTGAACGGCATCATTCCGATTTCCGGAGCCAAGAACGCAACCTTGCCGCTGATGATCGCCAGCTTGTTGACCGATGAAACCCTGACGTTGACCAATGTTCCGCGTTTGCGCGACGTAGCCCAGCTTACGCAGATCCTGTCAAACCACGGCGTTGACTACGCGGTGAACGGAAAACGGACTGGTCAGGACGATCTGGAAGGCCAGACCCTTAACCTGACGGCTCGCGAGATCGTCGACACAACGGCGCCTTATGAACTCGTTTCAAAAATGCGCGCCAGTTTCTGGGTTGTCGGTCCACTGGTCGCCCGTATGCATGAGGCGCGTGTATCGCTGCCTGGTGGCTGTGCAATCGGAACGCGTCCGGTTGACTTCTTTATTGACGGTTTGGCCGCGCTGGGTGCGCAGATCGAGATTGAAGCTGGCTACGTGGTCGTCAAGGCCCCCGGTGGTTTGAAGGGCGCACGCGTTGAATTCCCGCGTGTATCTGTTGGTGCTACCCACACAATCATGATGGCTGCGACGCTCGCCAAGGGTGAGACAGAGATCGTCAATGCGGCCTGTGAGCCTGAAGTGGTTGATCTGGCAAAATGCTTGATTGCAATGGGTGCCAAGATTGAAGGTGCCGGAACGCCTACGATCCGCATTCAGGGCGTCAGCCGCCTGCATGGTGCACATCATCAGGTCGTCAGTGATCGGATTGAGACCGGTACCTATGCTATGGCAGTTGCAATGACAGGCGGAGACGTCTTGCTCAAGGGAGCTCAGGCCGATCTATTGCAAAGCGCACTCGATGTGCTGCGTCAGACAGGCGCTGAGATTACCGAAACCACCGACGGCATTCGCGTTCGCCGCAATGGTAACGGCATCATGCCTGTCGATGTCAGCACTGAACCGTTCCCGGGGTTCCCGACTGATCTTCAGGCCCAGTTCATGGCCCTGATGACTCGCGCCAACGGCACAAGCAAGATCAACGAGACGATCTTTGAAAACCGTTTCATGCATGTGCAGGAACTGGCGCGCCTGGGCGCCCACATTACTATTGATGGCCACACGGCGACCGTAGAAGGTGTCTCGACACTGCATGGCGCTCCAGTCATGGCAACAGACCTCAGGGCTTCTGTGTCCCTGGTGATTGCAGGCCTTGCAGCTGAAGGCGAGACCACAGTGAGCCGAGTTTATCATCTGGATCGTGGATTTGAACGCCTGGAAGACAAGCTGACCCGGTGCGGCGCCCAAATCGAGCGTGTTTCTGCTTAATGCCCCGATTTGAACAGACCGCATAAGAGCATTTTGCGCGCTCGATGCGTTTTCATTTCGCTGGAACATTGTCATGGGGCCGAATATTCTCTAGGTGAAGAGCAATAACCGGTCGTCTTTGGATCGGACCCATGCAATCAACCGGAAGGCAATGACCGGCGGACGGTCTTTGTAGACAATGGATCAGTTGAAACTTGCTGCTTTGGATGACGAGGATCTCCAGGTCCTGTCTGCCCATGTTCAAGATGCCGTTCTGGCTGTCAGTGACATTCGTTATCTGCCCAAAGAGCAGAAGGTCATCCTCACGATGAATCGTTTCGCTTGGGACCGGGAAGCCGACAAGCGTAGTGGTGACCATGAGCGTCGCCGTGCAGCGCTCGCTTTCGCACAGGTCAAGGCGGTCAAGGCACAGGGGATTGAGCAGTCCAACAAGACAGCCATACTGTCGCTCTTGTCATTGGCATTTGATGAAAAAGATGCACCTGCCGGGTTCATCGAGCTTCAGTTCTCGGGTGGTGCGACGCTTCAGCTGCAGGTGGACTGCATCGAAGCTCAGTTATCTGATCTGGGTGCCGCCTGGAGCACACCCAACAAACCGGCCCATCATATCGACTGACCTTATAGGTTCCAGCCAGAGCCGTCCCTGGCGCCCAGTTCAAGGCCGCCGGGCGGGAAAGAAAAATCAATTTAAGGAGACAAGACGTGGTCCAACGTCTTTCAAGCACTGACAGCGACTTTGAAACACAATTCAAGGAGCTGTTGGCGGGTAAACGCGAAGCATCCGAAGATGTAGATCAAGCGGTGCGTGCAATCCTGGAAGAAGTGCAAACGCGCGGTGATGCGGCGGTTCTTGAGTACACCGCCCGTTTTGATCGCCTCAAGGCTTCCTCGATGGATGAGCTGAGGGTCAGTGCCGCCGAGATCGACGCAGCAATTTCGAAAGTGCCGTCTGAGACAATCGAGGCACTTAAGTTGGCTCATGATCGCATTCAGTCTCACCATGCCCGTCAGATGCCTAAAGATGACCGCTACACAGATCCAATTGGTGTTGAGCTTGGTTCGCGCTGGACGGCCGTGGAAGCTGTCGGATTGTATGTTCCCGGCGGCTTGGCATCCTATCCAAGTTCGGTTCTCATGAACGCCGTGCCTGCCAAGGTTGCGGGGGTGGAGCGCATAGCCATGGTTGTTCCAAGTCCCGACGGTGTGTTGAACCCGCAAGTGCTGGCGGCAGCTAAAATCGCTGGCATTACCGAGATCTACCGCATTGGTGGGGCGCAGGCTGTGGCAGCTCTTGCGTATGGTACTGAGACCATTGCAGCCGTAAGCAAGATCGTTGGCCCCGGAAACGCCTTTGTTGCCGCTGCAAAGCGACGTGTGTTCGGCACTGTTGGCATTGATATGATCGCAGGACCATCGGAAGTTCTCGTTGTTGCTGATGCAGAAAACAATCCGGATTGGTTGGCTGCGGATCTCCTGGCTCAGGCGGAACACGATTCAGTTGCCCAGTCGATCCTGATCACGGATAGAGCTGATCTTGCCAAATCGGTCGAAGAGGCTGTCGAGCGACAGCTCACGACGCTGCCCAAGGCGGATATCGCACGCGCCAGCTGGGAGGAATTTGGCGCAGTCATTCTGGTTGAAAACCTAGAGCAGTCCGTCCCCTTGATCAACCGCATTGCCCCAGAGCATCTGGAGTTGGCGATGGAAGACTGCGAAACCATGCTGACAAAGGTCCGCAATGCCGGAGCCGTTTTCCTCGGGCGTTACACTCCCGAAGCTGTCGGTGATTATGTCGGTGGTTCCAACCATGTGCTTCCAACAGCCCGGTCTGCGCGCTTCTCCTCTGGTCTTTCTGTCCTGGAATTTGTGAAGCGCACTTCAATTCTGAAATGCGATGCAGACAGTCTTAGAAAGATTGGCCCTGCGGCGATCACTCTGGGAGAAGCTGAAGGTCTTGCTGGTCATGCAAGGTCGGTCGCGCTACGGTTAAATCTATAGAAACACTTGGAGCTGCGTGATGGGAGAGCCAGAGACAGACGGAATGACGGGCGGCAAGCTGGTCAATGTTGTCCTGGATGAGGGATCTATCGCGCGTTCCACCCCTGATGTCGAACATGATCGCGCAGTGGCGATCTACGATCTACTGGAGGAAAACCGGTTTCAGCCGGTGGGCTCGGACCCAGGGGAGTTCGATCTGCGTCTTTCCCTGGTGGAGCGCAAGTTGGTGCTGGAGATTTCAACCGGTGCTGGTGAGCCTGTCGTCACCCATGTCCTGTCACTGAGTCCCCTGCGCCGGATCATCAAGGACTATGATCTGATTTGCGAAAGCTATTATGAGGCTATTCGCCATTCGACACCCAGTCAGATCGAAGCCATCGATATGGGACGCCGCGGCGTTCACAATGAAGCCGCTCAAATTCTGAAGGATCGCCTTGAAAACAAGGTCGAGATCGACATGGCAACCGCGCGGCGGCTGTTCACTTTGGTCTTTGCCTTGCACGGGAAGGGCTGACTGAATGAACGGGCCGGGATTGCGTCCTTCTGCTGTTCTGTTCGCTTGCGGAATGAATTCGGTGCGCTCACCGATGGCTGCTGCGATCACCCGAAACCTCTTTCCAAATCAGATCTACACCCGCTCTGCTGGTGTTCACAAAGGCGAGCATGACCCCTTTGTCGATGTGGTCATGAATGAAGTCGGCATGGATGTCAGCACCCACAAGGCAAAGACATTCGATGATCTACAGGAGGCCGGGTTCGATTTGATTATCACATTGGCACCGGAAGCGCATCACGCGGCGCTGGAGCTGACCCGAACCGAAGCTGTCGAGGTGGAGTACTGGCCGACAATGGATCCAACCCTGACAACTGGGAGTCGTGACCAAATTCTTGATGCCTATCGTGGGGTGCGAGATCAGCTGATGGCGCGGATCAAGGAGCGTCTGAACTGGTCTCGATCGCCAAGCGGATGACGCCCAAAGCATTAAAACGTGACGTGCACACGACACGCTGGTAATTTTCTACGCAAACAATTGAAATCGCCTGTTCACTTTTCGTTTGCGATCCGCTAGGTTCCCGGCTCATCTGCACGCCTTAATCAGGATACCATATGGCAAAAGAAGAAGCTCTGGAGTTTCCGGGCGTCGTTACGGAATTGCTGCCCAATGCAACATTCCGTGTGAAGCTCGAAAACGAACATGAAATTATCGCTCATACGGCAGGTCGTATGCGCAAGAACCGTATTCGCGTTCTGGCTGGTGACAAGGTGTTGGTCGAAATGACCCCTTACGACCTGACCAAAGGACGTATTACCTATCGTTTCAAATAAGATAGTGTGATTGCGCTTAGGCGCTTCGCGGCATGGATGTGGTTGGCATGACCCAAGATGTTCCTTCACTGATCCTGGCATCTGCCTCTCCACGCCGGCTTGCTCTCCTGCAGCAAGTCGGTATCGAGCCGGATCATCTGATGCCGGCTGGAATTGATGAAACGCCGCGCAAGCTTGAGACCCCGCGTGCGTTGGCGCTTCGGCTCTCTAAGCTCAAAGCCCAAGAGCTGCGCAAGACGATTTCAAACTCTCAAGACCTGAAGTCCTCGGTTGTTCTTGCTGCCGATACCGTTGTTGCAGTCGGTCGACGTTCTCTGCCGAAGACGGAAGTGACAGATCAGGCTTATGAGTGCCTCTCTCTGTTGTCTGGCCGCGGGCACCGCGTTTTTACCGGCGTGTCGGTTATTGATGCCATGGGCAACATGCGCAGCAAGGTTGTTGAAACGCGTGTACGCTTCAAGCGCCTTGGTCGCCGCGAGATCGAAGACTATGTCGCTTCAGGAGAATGGCGCGGCAAAGCAGGCGGCTATGCCATCCAAGGCCTTGCAGGAAGCTTTGTGGTGAAGCTCGTGGGATCCTATCATTCTGTTGTTGGCCTGCCTTTGCATGAGACTGTATCGATGCTGGCGAGTGCCGGCTATCCCGTGCGCCAGGGATGGTCCAAGGGAACATTCTGACGCGCTGCGCGTGTGCAGGGTGAAAGCCAAAGAGATTTCCGATGACTGAAACGCCAGATCAACCGCTCCGCCGCATGCGTCCGTGTCCGATTTGCTCCAAGCTTTCCACTCAGGAAAACTACCCGTTTTGCTCTCCGAGGTGCGCGCAGGTTGATTTGCACCGCTGGCTGTCTGAAGGCTATTCGATTCCGGTTGTCGAAACCGACGACATCACCGACGACGACATAGATAATTAACCTATCTTAACGTTTGACCAAGGCAAAGCGCGGGTAAATTGCCTCCGGCTGCTCGACTCCCAATGGGTTTTCTCCTAGGAATAATCTGAAGCACTTCGCGTGGGGTGGGTGTCTCTATTCAGGTTCCGGGCAATATGCGTTTCGATTTCCCATTTGCAGTTTTTATGGGCCTTGTTGCCGTTGCCCAGCTCTGGGCGTTGCCTGTTAAGGCGCAAGACGCCAGCGACACCCAGCAGGCGCTTCTGGAAGACGTGCTCGCCAATCCCAACAATGTGCAGCTTGCTGTCGAATATGCGCGCGTCGCTGTTGCCAATGGAGATTATGAAGGCGCGATTGGGACCCTTGAGCGGGTTCGCATCACCTATCCCGATCTGATCGAAATCAAACAGCAGCTTGGAATTCTGTACTTCAAGATTGGCTCCAATCTCACCGCGCAGGCCTACCTCGAAGATGTTGTTGCTGAGGTTGGCAATGCCGATCCTCGTGGCCAACTTGCAAATCAATACCTCGCCGTTATCTCTGAACGCACGAAGCCGACAAAGTGGAGCGGTGCATTTCTGACGGCGCTCAGGGTTCAGACAAATGCCAATGCCGCACCAAAAGAGAGTCAGGTGATGCTGGGAGGCACATCGGTTCCTCTGGACAGCACGGTGAGCGGACGAGGTGATGTCAGCGCACTTTGGGCGTTGGCCTTGCATGGAAGCTATGATTTAGCCGCGCAGGGTGATCTCCTGGAAACCGATATTGTGCTCTCCGCCAGCCGTTTCGCGAACCTGTCGAAGCTCGACAGCCTGTCCGGTGAGGTCAGCATTGGCCCATCCTTCAACATGAAACGCTTCGGATTTGATCAGGGGCGGCTCAACACTTACGGCCTTGTCTTCGGAAATCGCAAGGACTACGCCAATCATGAGGCCGGATTTGGCTTTGGCGCCCGGTTGCAGACCAATCCATGGACGTTTGTCAGTGTTGACAGCCAGTTGGAGTTTCGCCGCTATTGGTACAATGATACGGCCAGCAACAGTTCCCTTTCCAATCAGGCGGGCTACTCCATTCGTGCGGATGAAACCTTGAGCCGCCGCATTTCAGATGCCTTTGAAGTTTCCGCTTTCTGGCTTGCCGAGTTTCGCGAGGCCAAGGTCGATTGGGAACAATACTGGCAGGTCGGCATGGGCGGCGGCGCCAGTTACTCCTTTGCCTCGCCCCTGAAGTTTTCCGAGTTTGACTGGCTCATCGACGGTCAGCTGGGGTACAGTTACCGGGCGTTTGCTGGTGCCGACACTGGGCTTCAGGCCACTGAAAGTGAAACCGATCACGAGGCCTGGGCCAAGACACGGTTGTCGATACCGCTCCGCGAGGACATCATGTTGTCGCTCAGTGGCGAGTATCGGCGGCTCTGGTCCAACAACGTGCTGGCGAAATATGACAATGCGACGAGCATGGTATCGCTCGCCAAAGCCTTTTAGGGTAGCAGGATGAAGCACATTTCAAACCTCTCTCAGTGGCAACAGGCGATCCAAAGGCTTTCGCTTTATGTCGGACAGTCTGTTGTGGTGGCAGGCCTCGCCTTGGGCGCTAGCAGCAGTGCATTTGCCGCCGAGAAGGTGGGTGTTGCGGCTGTGGTCAAGCCGAACGCCTTCGGCAGCCTGGAAGGCAAGATCCGCAAGACAATCTACATCGGCGACAATGTTGCTTTTGGTCAGCGCATCGAAACGTCCAAGACCGGTCTGGTACAGGTGCTCCTGGTCGATGGGTCAACGTTCACGGTCGGCGCTGACGCCGACCTGGTGATCGATGAATTTGTCTATGACCCGGAAGCCGGTGCTGGCCATCTGATCGCAACCTTTGCCAAGGGGGTTGCGCGGTTTGTCGGTGGCAAACTGTCCAAGAACGAAGGTGGTGTAACCGTCCACACGCCAACCGGAACAATCGGTATTCGCGGGGGGATGGCTGATCTGAGGGTCTCCGAAACGGGCGAGGGAAGCTTTTCCCTGCTGTTCGGTGAGGACATCACCTTCACCGGCCCAAATGGCACCAAGAAGCGGATTTATGAGCCGGGCTACGCGCTGAACACTGGTGGTAAGAAACCGTCCGTCAAGAAACGTGACTTTGGCTCTGTGCGCAAATCCCTTTCCGCCATTTCCGGAAAGACCGATCCTTCCGGCCGCGGTCCCAAGAAGAAGCAGAGTTTCTCCGACAGCTTTGTGCAAAAGCTGTCTCTGGGTCTGTCTGGCAACAAGGCGTTTGTTCCTGTCTCAAAAGCGGACGTTCTGAACAAGCTCCGCAGGGCCTCCAATGGCGTTGCAGGTGAGCTGCACCGCGCGCCCAATGGCGGCGACAAGAACATGAAGCGCTCGAATTTTTTGAACTCTCCCGGCGCCAGGGCCTTAGGCCTTCACAAGACCAAACCCGATCCGCTTGGCGGAGCAAGTTAAGGCGATCGCCGGGCGCCTGCAGGTGCTGCTGAAACGCTCAAGCGCTTTGGTGACCGGCGACTGCGCTTCGCTATGCTGACAAGACTTTGTGCCAACAGGCCTTTTCCCCAGATGGTCGGTGCAAAAGACAGTAAAAAGCCCGGGCATTTTGACGGTTTTCGGGGGCTTTTGGAAAAGAGTGCAGGCGGGCGTGAAAAACTTTGCCATGCATCTGGACAAGTAGATTTTCTGCTTCTATAAGACCCTCACTTTCGGCGACGCACCTAGCGATTTCCGCTGATTGGCCCGGATAGCTCAGTTGGTAGAGCAGCGGATTGAAAATCCGCGTGTCGGTGGTTCGAATCCGCCTCCGGGCACCACTTTTCCCACTTTCTAGAAAATTAGATTAAATAGCAAACCATCGATGGCTGTGGGTCGTCGCAGTGCAAGCAAAGCTTTATGTCGGGCGGTGCCCGGACTCTGCCTTTACGTCAGTCATGGCCTCCTGCGATGACGCCTCGACAAGCGGCTTGAACTTGCTAAAATGATTTAAGAAATGTTCAGTTCACTTGGCCGCTCCCATCACGGCGAAGCGCAACACCGGAGACGCTTGGCGTTGAACCTCCGACAAATCGAAATTTTTAATTCCGTGATGACCAGCGGGACGACTGTTGGTGCCGCCGATGCGCTGGGCATGTCTCAGCCCGCAGTCAGCAATGCGATCAAGCATTTGGAAATTGTTGTCGGGTTCAAGCTGTTCGAGCGGATCAGCAACCGGCTGGTTCCGACCGAAGAGGCCAAGCTGCTGTTTGCACGCGCCGAACCTGTTTTCCAGCTGCAGCAATCGATCGAACAAAGCGCCCAGGACATTCGCGCCGGGCGCGCAGGACGCATCCGCATTGCTGCCACGTCGGAAGTCACGGAAGCCCTGGTTCCCATCGCCATGCGCGAGTTCCTCGAGAGCTTTCCGGAAGTGTTTGTCGTTCTCGATACCCAGCCGCTCCATCACGTGATGGAAGCAGTGGAAGCGGGTGTGGTCGATATCGGGTTTGCGATCGATCCGGGTGAGCGTCATTCGCTGGTCCTGCAGCCGATTGACGAACTGCGCACTGTCTGCGTTTGCGCCTGTGACAGCCCGCTGGTAAATCTGCCCTTCGTGACCCCGCAGGATCTCGCCAGTGAGCACTTGATCTGTCCGCTTTCCGGCACGCGTATCGCGATGCTGTTGCAAGAAGCCTTCCGCAAGTCGTCAATTCCTTACGAGCCGAAGGTGGAGGTGCGTTTTCTCAATGCCGCCGCCCGCATCGTGCAGCAGGGCTGGGGCGTTGCGCTGCTTGACGAAGTGACGGCGGCCACAGGTCATTATCCCAATCTGGCGGTCCTGCCGTTTGAGCCGGCAATTCCACGTCCCCTGACGGCGGTGCTGCCACGCCAGAAGGCGATCTCACGTCATGCGCGGGAGTTTTTGAAGATCTTCACGCTGGCAACTGGCACGCGCATCGCTGAACTGCGCGATTAGACGGCGGCGCGGCGCAGGCCAACTCGGCTGCGCAGCGTCTGTTACTGTCATGGATCAGGCGTTCTGGCCGATCTGCCGATAGTCATCCAGGACGCGGTCGGCGCCTTCGGACAGCAGATTGATCTCATTCGTCGCCACGATCATGCGGGCACCAAAAGCAAGTGCCTGATCTTCGATGAGGTCCGCCGGTAGCCCCATCACCCCGAACGTCTTGCCGTGACGTTGAGCAGCTTTCCCGATATCGGCAAAGGCTTGCTTGACGTTCGGATGCCCGACATCGCCAAGATGTCCAACGGCCGCGGCCAGGTCATTCGATCCGATCATGATCCCGTCAATACCCTCCAGCGCGGCGATCTCGGAAGCTGCGTCCAGTCCGCTTTGGCTTTCGATCATGGCGATGACACGCGTGGTGCGTTCCGATTTGTCGATCAGTGTTGGCACTTTGACCGGTTCAAAGCCGCAGATCGCAAGGGGGCCGGGCAATGAGCGCTCGCCCAGAGGCATGAAGCGCGTTCTTTTCACGATGGACTGTGCCTGCTCCAGCGTATCGACGTGGGGAACAACCACGCCGCTTGCGCCGCAATCCAGTGCCCGCGAGAGATCCGGCGAGTTTGGTCCGGTCAACCTGGCGTAAACCGGCAATCCTGCCAGCAGCCCTGCGACGCAGATATCTGTCATTTCGGCGATGCCGATCCGCCCGTGTTCCATGTCGACCAACAAGAAGTCATAGCCCGCTTTGCAGGTCACAGCGACAATTTCAACAGTACCCATGACGCAGACGGCAAGACCGATATTCACGGAGTCGGGAGATGGGGCAGTTTGAAGGTTCATGTTGGTTCCAAAATGAGTGTGCTCGGGATGCTGCAGCGTTTCCACGAGACAGCGCGACTTCTTTATCGCTATCCGGAAGAGGCGAAGCAACGGAAAAACTGCCTATAATTTAGTCACGCTTATTTATAATACACTGACCTCTGGCATGGGACTGAAAGCAAGGTATTGTGCCCTCAAAGACACCACCTTTCCGCGCCGTGCTGACGGTTCAAAAAATTGGAAACATCAATGCGATCAGATTCTTCTGCCAATCAAGCGGAGACAGCGGGCACAGACTTCAAGCTGCGCGGATTGCCGAGTTTGGTACTGAAAGTCATACGCCGGATCATCGATGTGATCACGGCGGGCCTCTTCATTTACATGGCTTTCGCCATCCTCATTCAGATCCTCGGCCGCTACGTCTTCAACTACTCCATAGCGGGAACTGAGGAGACGGCGACCTTTGCGCAAATCTGGCTGGTCATGCTCGGTGCTGGCATTGCCATGCGGAATCACCAGCACGTGGGTGTTGATGTTCTGATCGTCCGGTGTCCGATGATCATTCAGAAGCTGGTGACCGGAGCGTCCTTCCTGTTGGGGCTCTGGTTTCTGTTTGTCGTGATCACCGGCAGCTTCGGTCTCATCACCATCGGCATGATGGTCAAGTCCGCTGCGCTACGCCTGCCTCTGGTCATTCCCTATGCCGCGATACCGGTTGGGATGGCTTATTTCACGCTCGAATTCATCATCGCCACGTTGCCTGGTCTCCTTGGCAAATCCGATGAAGCAACGCTGGCCGACGATAATGGAGGTCTTCTATGAGCCTTGCCTTTGGCGGTTTCGCCCTCCTTATTTTCTCCGGAATGCCGATTGTCCTCGCGCTGGGTGTTGCAGCGATGGTGACGATTGTCATGTTCACCGACGTTCCGCTGACAATCATTGCTCAACGGGTCTACGGCGGTGTGAACTCATTCCCGCTCATGGCCATTCCATTCTTCGTTGCAGCCGGCCTGATCATGGAAGCTGGCGGCATCGCACGGCGTTTTGTGGAACTCGCCACGGCTCTGGTCGGATGGATCACAGGCAGCCTCTTCATGGTCGCCATTACGACAGGTACCGGACTTGCAGCGATATCCGGCTCCGGCTCTGCCGATACGGCCGCGATCAGCTCCATCCTTGTGCCGGAGATGAAGAAGCGTCGCTACAACGTCGATATGGCGGTTGCGATCATTGCTGCTGCCGGCTCCATGGCGTCTATCATCCCGCCGAGCATTGTCATGGTGGTGATTGCGATCACTGCGAACCAGTCCATTGGAGCGATGTTCCTTGGCGGAATCGGGCCCGGATTGCTGATCTCTATCAGTCTGCTGCTCGGTGCATGGGGATATGCCAAGAACGGCGGCGAGGCGTATCGTGACGCGGAACCATTTTCGCTGAAACGGTTGGGCAAGGTTTTCGTCGACGCAGTGCCTGCGCTGTTTGTGCCGGTTATCATCGTAGGCGGCATTGTGTTCGGTATCTTCACCGCGACAGAGGCGGCCTGCATAGCTGTTTTTACAACGCTTGGAATTTCCTGCTTTATCTACCGTGAACTGGCCCTGAAAGACATTGGGCCGTTGATCCTGAAGACAGTCAGCCTGTCGGCCGCCGTCCTGATCATCGTCTCCACGGCGAGCATCTTTTCATGGATCATCGCATCGCTGGGCGTCACCAATGCGCTGGATGCCTGGTTGCGCGACGTTGCATCGTCGCCCGTCGGCTTCCTGCTGATTGTCAACGTTCTGTTGCTGGTTGTCGGCATGTTCATGGAGAGCATTTCTGCGATCCTGATCCTGCTTCCCGTCCTGATGCCGATTGCAGTCGGCTATGGGATCAATCCGGTACAGTTTGGTGTCTTGATGGCGCTCAACCTGTCCATCGGTCTGATCACGCCGCCCTACGGTATCTGTCTCTACGTGGCGTCCATGGTGGCAGGACGCAAGATCGAGCAGGCCGCCTCCAAGGTCTGGTTGCCATTGATACCGATGACAATCGTGCTGCTGCTGACCGCTTTCTGGCCGTCTCTCACGCTCTTCCTACCGAACTTGGTCTACCACTAAAGGGGTCAGGCCAGGCCAACCTCCCAAAACCTTCCGGATATAAACAAAGGGGAAATCCATGAAGCTCATAAAGTCATTCGGCCTAGCCGTTTTACTCGCTACGACTGCGATACAGGCCCATGCGGCCGAGTACACATTCAAGGTTGCACACACCAATGCTGCCGATGAAGTCCAGGACAAGGGTCTGCAGCTGATGCAGGACCTTCTGGAAGAAAAGACAGGCGGTCGTGCCACAATCGAGATCTATCCAAACGGCGTACTTGGCGATGAAGCCCAGCTCGTCGAAGGAACTCTGCTCGGCACCCTCGACATGGCGATGACGGCCAACTCGACAATCAGCAACTACATCACTGATTATCGTGTTTTCGATCTGCCATTCCTGTTCACCAGCATTCCTGCTCTCAGCGAAAAGCTGGAAAATGAAGACGTCTATGCTGCCATGGAAGAATCTGCAAACCGAGATGGCTTTGAGCTGATCGGTGTCTTCTCTTCCGGTATCCGTCACATCATGACCAAGGAAGTCGTGACAAGCATCGACGACATCAAGAACCTCAAGATCCGGACCATGCAGAACCCGATCCACGTTGATGCGTTCCGTTCATTCGGCGCCAACCCGACACCGCTTGCCTACAGTGAACTTTACGGCGCTCTGCAGAGTGGCGTTGTTGACGGTGCTGAAGGCGCGGCGACGAACTACACCGGTCAGAAGCTTTATGAAGTTGCACCTGACTTTGCTCTTCTTGGATGGCTCAACATGACAGCTGTCGTCTTTATGAATGATGGCAAGTTTGCAGAGCTTCCAGAAGACATCCGAGTTGCTTTGAAAGAAAGCGGCGAGGAAGCTTCAAAGTGGCAGCGCAACTACGTTGACGAACAGGAAAAGCCGCTTCTGGATGCATTGGTGGAAAAAGGCGTCACGATCAGCCAACCAGATCCAGAGCCTTTCCGTGAAGCTGTTGTGCCGCTTTACAACGAGATGCTTGAAACTGACACGCAAAAGGCTCTGTTCGAGCTGGCAACCCAAGACTGACAATAAGAAGTCGGCAGCCCATGATGAGGTTGCCGACTTCCAGATTATACTCCGGCCCTACACCAGGGGCCGGAGTATTTGTTCCAGAGATTTGATCTCGGCAGCATCCAGCTCCCTGTTTGGCGGCAGGACGCGTGCCGAAGGAATGAGGCCAAGAATATGAAGGCAAGCTTTCAGGCGTGCTGTCGGCGTGACACCGGTCCGTCTGCGGTAGATGGCGACCGAAAGCGGATAAAGCCGTTCATGGACCTCACGCGCGGTGGCAAAATCTCCTTCCGCCGCAGCTTCGAACAGGTCGGCTACAAGTCCGGGCACTACCGCCGCAAGGCTGACCTGACTGCCGGTCGTGCCGATCAGGTAGCACGTCAGCAGATGCTCATCGCCGGAAGCCATGACCGACAGTCCGGGTCTCACCTTGGCCAGAAGGCGCCAGTTCTCTTCATAGGTCGCCGCTTCCCAGCTGCCTTCCTTGACACCCGCCACAGACGGCAGCAGGGCCAGTCGTTCCAGAACGTCGGTGCGGTAGGCCATCTGTCCTGTCGTGACAGGAGCTTGGTAAAGTACCAGCGGCAGGTCCGTCGCCGCAGCAATACCTTCATGATGCGCAACCACCGTCTGCATGTCTTGGGACAAAGCCCAGCTGTTGGGTGGAAACACAAGGACGGCATCTGCGCCGCCCTCCTGCGCATCGCGGGCCTGCAACGCCGCTTCCTCGGTGCTTTCACTATAGATACCCGACGTCAGGAACACCCGGTCAGGAACGGCTTGACGAACACTGGCAACAACCTGCGCCATTTTCGAGCGCCGCAACTGGGCGTTTTCTCCGGCATGACCGTTGATAAGCAGTCCTTCTATACGAGGTTCCTGGGTGACGTGCCGCACATGACTTTGCAGTGCTTCCTCATCGGGATATCCGTCGGCCATGATTGGGCACACGGTTGCCGCGTGAATTCCGGTGAGGCGACTGGCCGCGGGATGACAAGATATTGGGGTTTGGTCGATCAAGCAGATACACTCCTGAATGTAAGGTTCTGGCCAAAGGCGAGGGCGGGGCCGGACACAAGAGAAGAGCCGGCTTTTTGTGACGTTAGAAAAGCAGAAAAAAGCTTGCGTCTCAACAAGAATAATAGTTATTTATCAAATATTTAGTAAGGATTCGTGAGTAGGATCCTAACCCCGTCGCACACCTTAAAAATGCCTGTAAGAAGGAGAAATCCAGATGTCATTCGATACGATCATCAAGGGCGGAACTATTGTCACCGCAGCCGATACCTTCATCGCAGATCTTGGCATTAAAGATGGGAAGATCGCCGCGATCGCCAGCAATCTTTCTGATTCCCCGACCGTGATTGATGCAACAAACAGGTTGGTTATGCCCGGCGGGATCGACAGTCATGTCCACATCGCGCAGCCCGGCGCGGTCGAGGTCGTGATGGCTGAGGATTTCAACAGCGGGACCATCGCCGCAGCCTTCGGAGGAAATACGACGGTGATGCCCTTTTGTCTGCAGAAAAAAGGGCAGTCGCTGCGCGAGGCGTTGAAAATCTACCATAAGGAAGCAGAAGGTCGCTGCCACATTGATGTGAGCTTCCATCTCATCCTGACGGACCCGAATCCAGGTGTGTTGGGCCAGGAACTGCCAGCGCTCGTCGAGGAGGGATATACCTCACTCAAGGTCTTCATGACTTATGACGATATGGTTCTGAAAGACCGTGAGTTGCTGGAAGTGATGGCTGCTGCGCGGCGCACCGGCGCCTTTGTCATGGTCCATGCGGAAGGCTATGACACGATCCGCTTCTTGAGTGACGCTTTGGAAGCCGAAGGAAAAACCGCTCCGTACTATCATGGTCCATCCAGACCAGCGGCCGTTGAGCGTGAGGCGACCCATCGTGCGATCAGTTTTGCGGAAATCACAGACGTTCCGATTATGATTGTCCATGTTTCCAATCGGGAGGCCATGGAAGAGATTGAGCGCGCTCGTCGCCGGGGTCTGAACATTTCGGGCGAAACCTGCCCGCAGTACCTGGTGCTCACCGAAGATGACATGGACCGCGAGGCAATGGAGGGAGCCAAGTTTGTCTGCAGCCCTCCACCGCGCACAAACGATGATCAGGAAGCGTGCTGGGAAGGCTTGCAGCATGGTATTTTTTCCGTGTTCTCTTCTGACCATTGCCCCTATCGGTTTGCCGAAGATGGCAAGCTGACACCAAAGTCGGCGCAAGGCTTCCGCTGGGTTCCAAATGGCATTCCTGGTATTGAAACACGGCTTCCGATCCTTTTCTCCGAAGGGGTTTCCAAGGGACGGATCAGTCTCAATCAGTTCGTCGCCCTGACATCGACCAATCACGCCAAGACATATGGACTTTATCCACGCAAGGGATCGATTGCAGTTGGGGCGGATGCCGACATTGTGCTCTGGGATCCGGAAGAAAAGCGGACAATCGACCAGGCCGATCTTCACCACGGTTGCGATTACACGCCGTACCAGGGACTGGAAGTGACCGGATGGCCAGTGATGACCATGCTGCGCGGGCGTGTTGTGACCGAAGGCGATACATTGTTGTCAGAAACGCCAGAGGGCGAGTACCTCAAGCGTGATGTGTCCCCCTTCACGAGCCAAAAGCAGGCATTGTAAAATGCCTGAAGGCGACGTGTCTGAGGTGGGCGACCAAACCAGCGTACCGGCGGATGTTCGCTCCGAGCATTGCTACGATGTGATTGTGGTCGGCGGCGGTATAGCCGGTCTGTCGGCCGCTTATCGTCTGCGCACGCACGACACCTTGGTTTTGGAGGCCTCCGAACGACCGGGGGGCAGGGTGTTTTCACATTCGTCCGACACTGGCATCCAGAACTTTGGCGCCCACATGTTCGGGGGACCCGGCACAGTCGTCGGCGACCTTTGCCTTGAACTCGGACTGTCTCTACGTCCGATAGATGCTGGATTGATGGGTTTTACTTTTCAAGACCAACTCATGTTGGACGCCAAGCCAGCCTTGCTGCCATTCCTGATACCTCTTCCGCCTCTGGCGCGTATATCGTTGTTGAAGGCGGGAGCGCGGCTCAGGATTGGGGCTGCGCGTGCGGGCTCCTGCTTGGCCAGGACTGCCCAAAATGGTTGGGACCAGATGACTGAAGCGCGGTTCGCCAATGGCGATGACAAGACGCTCTCCCGTTATCTGGGTGTCTTGCATCCGGCTGCTGCGAAAATTATGCAGGCAATCACTGAGCGCTGTGGCGGCGACCCCACACAGATTTCGGCAGGCCATGGCTTGAGGTCTTTTGCCAACGTTTGGTCTTCCTCCTCTCCTGGGTTCAACCTCTGTGGTGGATCCTCGAAGTTTCCTGAAGCCTTGGCGGCAGCTCTCGGCAATCGCCTTCGGCTTGGGTCTCGCGTCAATGATGTTTCGCGTGAGGGAGACGGCGTTGTCGTCACGGGGCAAGATGGTCACGGTCAGCCGTTTCGGTATCGGGCCAAAACCGCCATCTTGGCGACACCCGCCCCAATTACCAAGAGGATCGCATCTGATCTTCCTGAACCTACCAGAAACGCTCTTGGCGAAGTCCGCTATGGACCGTTCTTGTCTGTCTCCGTGAACACGACAGAGGACACTCCAGGCCTGTTGGAGGAAACCTATGCGGTTTCAACGCCGCAGGCCGCCTTCAGTGTTCTGTTCAATCAGGCGACCAACAGGTTTTCACTCGGAGGACATGAGCTTGGTGGAAGTTTGATGATGTTCGCAGGCGCTGACCGTGCAGCGCAGTTGCTGTCTCTTTCTGATGATCAGATCATCGAGAACTTCATGGATGACCTCAAACGCCTGATCCCGAGCCTCTCCGGCATCACCAATCCGACCGTGTGTCGGTGGGAAAACGGTGCGCCTTTTGCTTTTCCCGGCAGAAGCAGCCTGCAGCCGGAGCTGACACGGCCAATAGACCGTGTTGCCCTCGCAGGCGATTACCTTGAGTTTCCGAACATGGAAGCAGCAATCAACAGCGCTCACGAAGCTGCCAGGAGAGTAAGCGCCTGGCTGTAAATGGGCTTCTGGCAATACTGTGCGGCTCGTGGGGGAGGGGCCAGTTCGTTACTCCGCCGGGTCGGAGGATGGATAAAGCGATCTAAATCATGCCCCTGCGTGGCGTTTTAGCCAACTGCTGAGCTCACCTTCGGCCCGCTCAAGAGTTGAATGGTTCAGCAGACCACGCATGAGGGCGACCGTGACAGCACGAGACCTGAAATTGAAATTGGGGTCACGGCCGACACCTTCGGCAGCCGAGTAAACGCCAAGCTTTTCATAGATGCTCTGCAGGCGGTTTTGCACGCTGCGAAGCGACAAGTGACGGCGCTTGGCAATTGTCTTGTCCGTGAGACCAAGCGCGATGTCCACGAGGACTTCATACTCGCTCTCGCTGAACTCATCGGCGTGACCAAGGCTTCTTTGCTGCATCCCCCGGATTTCCCGGTCGATGACACATTGGGATTCCACAAAGATCGCGCGCAATGCGAGCTGCAGACGTTCGTCCGAGGTGGACTTCAGGACATAGCCGTAGGCAGCTCCGCTGGGCACAATGCGGGAAATGCCGCGCACATTGGCTTCATCGGCATAGTTGGACCAGAACAGGATGCTCGTGTCCGGGCGCTCATGCCAAATGGTGCGTGCAGCTTCAATCCCGTTTCGGGGGCTCATGTTGAGATCCATGACAATGCGTTCAAAGCGCTGCTCGCGCGCCAGACGTTCACCGACCAGGCCGTCTTCGGCTTCCGCAATGAGCGTGCACTCGGGCAAGGCGTTGCTGATCACCTGATGCAGGTAGCTGCGATGAAGTGGATCGTCTTCGATGATAAGAACCTTCATGCCGTTGCCCGCTGCTGTTCGGGAACCGCGAAGGTGACCTTCACATGAGAACCGTTATCATCAGATCCTTTGCTGAAGTCGGCAGCGATCAATTGAGCACGGGTGCGCATGTTCTCCAGCCCGTATCCATGTTTTGATGTTGTTTCGTCGAAACCCTGTCCATTGTCACGCACGCACAGGCTGATTGTGCCGTTGTCGTGATCCAGCAGGACCTCGATGTGATCTCCGCCCGAGTGCCGGACAGCGTTATTAATGGCTTCCTGGGCGATTCTGAAGACCGCCAGGGTCACGCTTGATGGAAGCTGCGTGAGGATCCCGTCGGTTGTGTCAGCCAAATGCCATGTCATCTTAGCATCGCTGTCTCTGATCGAACGCTCCAAATGGGTTTCGATCGCATCGGTCAATCCAAAAAGCTGCAGCACGGAGGGCCGTGCATGTTCGATGATTTGTCTGAGGCTATGCATCGATTCTTGCAGGCTCTCTGCCAAGGGCTGCAACATCTCCCCACTCAGGTTTGGCATCTGCCCCAAACGCTCCAGCTTTCGGCTGAACCGTGTCATGTCCGCAAGGGTTTGATCGTGCAGCTCCATGCCGATGCGTTGGCGTTCGGAATCAAGCGCTTCGGTGAGACGCCAGGCCCCCTGGCGCAGCGTTTCCTCGCGTACCCTCGCTTCTGCTTTTTCTACTGCAGACTGTTTGGCAAGTTCGGCTGCACGCAAGGCGTAGAAATAAGGCGCGATCATATCCGCTATGAAGCAGATCTTTTCCAGATGTCCTTCATCATAGATTTTTGGCGTAAGGCTTGAACAGGAAAGAACGCCGATGGTTTCCCCATGCACTTTGAGAGCGGCGTGCAATCTGCCGCGCAATTTGTGCTCGATGATTGGTGCAGAAAAAGAGCCTTTAAAATGAAACCGCGGGTCGGCGCAGGCATCATCTGTCAGCATTCGGTCAAGTTCACCTGTCAGGATGAGGCGAATTGGGCTGCTGTGAATGCCGGCTGACGGGCGCTTGCTCCAGCCGGTTTCAAGGCCGCTTTCATAAGCAGTGTGAAAGCGGCTTTCTGGGGTGATGATGCAAACGTCCATATGGTCATTCGGGACAATTCGCTTTATTTCTTTGGCAACCGCGTCAATTGCGGACTGGAAATCAAGCTGTCCTGCCAAAAGACTGGAGATATGCATATATTGTGCGATCAACGTCGCAAGTGTAGCATCCGCCATTGTTTCCTCCCGCGTCCTTGCAGCGCGCATGCCGTTTTTTCGCAGGACTGGGTCGCTGCGCTACAGGCTATTTTTGCCAGATCTTAGACTGAATGTAGCTTGCACTGTCTTGCGGGTTCCCGCAACTGATGTGCGGGTTTATGCACCTCTGCTGCATTTTCTCGCCTATACAGCCACCAGTATTTGCTGCAACCTGTTTGGGCTGGGGCTCAGAACCTCAGAAAAATTCCGGACAATACTGTCAAGGAGCAGTGCCGGGATCTTGCCGCAAAGCGGCGTTTAGGGAGTGAGACATGAATTTCAAAACAGTAATCATGGCGTCTGTCGCCATGTTGTGTGCTGCTGCGCCGCTTTCGGCACAGGCAGACACGTCCTCAAAGAAAATTGCGCTTTCAAACAACTATGCCGGCAACTCTTGGCGTCAGGCGATGCTGACAAGCTGGGACAAAGTGGCTTCTGAAGCTGTAAAGTCCGGTGTTGTCGCAGCAGGTGATGCATTCACGACAGCTGAAAACCAGGCAACTGAACAGGCCGCGCAGATCCAGAACATGATCTTGCAGGGTTATGATGCGATTGTCGTCAACGCAGCATCTCCAACTGCACTCAACGGCGCCGTTAAGGAAGCCTGTGATGCAGGCATCACTGTTGTTTCCTTTGACGGCATCGTGACTGAGCCTTGTGCTTGGCGCATCGCGGTCGACTTCAAGGAAATGGGTCGCAGTCAGGTGGAGTACCTCTCCGGACGGTTCCCCGACGGTGGAAACCTTCTGGAAGTTCGCGGCCTTGCTGGTGTTTTCGTTGATGACGAAATTTCCGCAGGTATCCATGCAGGCGTTGAACAGTTCCCACAATTCAAGATCGTAGGCTCGGTTCATGGTGACTGGGCGCAGGACGTGGCTCAGCGCGCAGTAGCTGGCGTTCTGCCAAGTCTTCCTGAAGTCGTTGGTGTTGTCACCCAGGGCGGTGATGGCTACGGCGCGGCACAGGCTTTCGCAGCTGCCAATCGTCCAACACCAGTCATCGTAATGGGCAACCGCGAAGATGAACTGCAGTGGTGGAAAGAACAAAAGGACGCAAATGGTTACGAGACAATGTCCGTATCGATTGCTCCTGGTGTTTCAACACTTGCATTCTGGGTTGCACAGCAGGTTCTTGATGGTCAGGACGTGCCTAAGGACCTTACAGTTCCGTTCTTGAGCATTTCTCAGGACACGCTTGAAGAGAGCCTCAAATCGACACAAAAGGGCGGCGTTGCAAACGTCGAATATGCCCTTGAAGATGCAAAAGCAGTGATCTCCGGGGCGAAGTAAACTTCACCTGTAACTGGCGCGGCAACTAGAACATTATGTTCAGCCGCGCCTCTTTTTCCTTTGATCAAAATAAGTCTCGATGCAGGTGAAAATGTCTGACCACGATACTGTCGTCTCAGTAAAAGATGTGCGTGTGCAGTTTGGTGCGGTCAAGGCTCTAGATGGCGTTGATCTTGAGATATTTGCCGGTGAAACCATTGGGCTGGTTGGCCACAACGGTGCGGGAAAGTCCACCATCGTCAACGTGATCAATGGCGCACTGCCACCCCACGAAGGCGCTGTGAGTTATGGTGCTCAGGACAGCACGACCAAAGTTGCCAAAGACAACGGCGTCAGATGTGTTTTTCAGGAATTGTCCCTGTTTCCAAATCTGACAATCGTTGAAAACGCGAGATTGATGCATTCCGACCTGGGTGGTTGGAACTGGCGCAAGACGGCAGCCCGGTTGATGCGGGAGATGCTGGATGAGATCTTTCCGAACAACAGTATCCAGACCCAAAGTGCAGTTGGCGAACTGTCCATTGCCGAACGGCAAATGGTTGAAATCGCAATCAAGTTTCTCAACGTTACCCAGGCGCCGAAATTGGTGATCCTGGATGAACCGACCTCTTCACTGGACGCGACCCTGGCTGAACAACTGTTGGCTCATGTGCGGCGCTATGTATCTGAAGGCGGCTCGGTTCTCTTCATCTCTCATATTCTTGGCGAGATCCTCTCAACTTCCAGCCGCATCGTGGTGATGAAGGATGGGAAGATCGTTTCTTCAAAACCTGCCTCTGAATTTTCGGTTCAGTCCTTGGTTGAGACCATGGGCAGTGTGGTGAAGAAAAGCGAACGCAAGTCGGCCCGCAGCGCAGTGCAGGGCAGCGAGCAGACGGTCTTGCATATCCCCAGTGGCAAGGCCGGTGGACTGGATTTCAATGCAACCCGCGGCGAGATCGTCGGGTTGGCAGGCCTGGGCGGTCATGGCCAGACAGAAATGCTTTTGGACCTGTTCAACAAGCATTGCAGCAACTGGGTTCCTGAAAAGCAGCAGAACGTTGCCTTTGTTGCAGGCGACCGCTCCTTGAATGGGACGTTTCCGCTTTGGAGCATTCTTAGGAACTTGACCGTCAGCAATGTTCGGGCGCTGGCACGCTTTGCTACCATCGATGCTGCGCGTGAAGACATTCAGGCCGATGAGTGGAAAAAGCGAATTGAAATTCGCACACCTGATATAGACAACCCAATCCTGTCCTTGTCTGGTGGCAATCAACAAAAAGTATTGTTCGCACGGGCTTTGTCTGGCGAAGCCGAGATTGTGTTGATGGATGACCCCATGCGTGGTGTCGATATCGGCACCAAACAGGAAGTCTACAACATCCTGCAGAGTGAAGCAGTCTCGGGGCGAACCTTCATTTGGTATTCAACGGAGATGGATGAAGTGTGCCTGTGCAATCGGGTCTATGTGTTTAGGGATGGCGCAATCGTCGCAGAGCTGTCAGGTGATGACGTGACTGAAGACAACATTCTGGCCGCATCATTTTCGGGAGTTGCAGCATGAAGGGATTTTCTGCCCGCCTGCTGATCCCGGTGATCTCGCTGGCGATCCTGCTGTGCGCAGTGTTTTACCTGCAACCCCGGACCATGAGCTATCTGGGGCTGAACCTTCTGTTCAACCTCGCGGTGCCGATTGCTCTGGCGACGATCGCCCAGATGATCATCATGTCGGTGAATGACCTGGATCTGTCGATCGGAACATTCGTCAGTTTTGCCGCTTGCGTGACAGCTGCCTTCATGCCGGAAACGCCGTTGCTGGCAATCGCAATCCTGCTGGCGGCCATCGCCGCCTACGCGGTGCTCGGATTTGTCATTACATTGCAGTCGTTGCCATCGATTGTGGTGACGCTTGGTATGAGCTTCGTCTGGGGTGGACTTGCCGTTCTGATCCTGCCATCGCCAGGTGGTCAGGCGCCCGACTGGTTGCGCTCGATCATGACAGTCAAACCACCCCTTATGCCAATGGCCATCGTGGCCAGCATCATAATCGCGTTGGTGTCCCATTTCATCATTATGCGCACAACCTTTGGGGTCGCCATTCGCGGGGCCGGGGGCAACGGTCGTTCGCTGGTGCGTGCCGGTTGGTCGCTTTTGAAAATCAAGGCTGCAGCTTATGCGCTGGCCGCTTTCTTCGCCATCCTTTCGGGTATGGCGCTGGTTGGGCTGACGACTGCTGCGGACGCAAATATTGCCTTGCGCTACACGCTGCTGTCGATTGCCGGCGTGATCTTGGGTGGCGGTGAATTTGTGGGTGGACGGGTTTCTCCAATCGGCGCTGTCGTCGGAGCGTTGACCCTGACACTTGCCGCTTCCTTCCTCTCGTTTTTGCACATTTCGCCGGATTGGCAAATCGGTGCACAGGGTGCAATTCTGATCGTCGTGCTTGGCCTGCGGCTCATCTTCAACTTTGGCAAACGCAAAGGGAGCGCATCATGACACAACTGTCGTTCCTGACTTCGAAACCCTGGATCTGGTCGTTTGCAGCTGCGATGGCGACTTGGGTCATCACAATGCTCTTTACGGGTGGCTCCAGCTTTGTCGGCTTGAGCCAGGCAACCCTGACGTTTGCGTCTTTCTCGATCATCGTCGGTCTTGGCCAGATGCTGGTCATCACCCTGGGACCGGGTAACATCGACCTGTCGGTGCCCTCGACCATCACCCTGGCAGGCACTGTCGCTTTGAAGCTGATGGATGGTCAGAGCAGCTGGCTGCTGTTGGGCTTCTTTGCCGCGCTGGCGATTGGGCTTGCTGTGGGCCTTTCCAACTACGCGCTGATCAAGCTGTTGCGGATCCCGCCGATCATTGCGACGCTCTCGATGAGCTTCATCGTGCAGTCGTCTGCGATCTGGTACAATCGGGGCCTGCGCGTCAAACCTCCCAAGGTTCTCGCAGACTTCACCACAGAAGCGACTTTCGGTATTCCAAATCTGGCTTTGGTCGCGCTGGCACTGTCGATCTTTGTATGGTGGCTTCTGGAAAAATCTGTCTTTGGTCGTTGGATTTCCGCAATTGGTCAAAGCCCGTTTGCAGCCCGTATGGCTGGTATCCCCGTCGATGGTGCGCGTTTGATGACCTATGTGTGTTGTGCGTGCTTTGCCTCCGTCTGCGGTTTTCTGCTCGCAAGTTTTTCCGGCGGTGCAGCACTCAACATGGGGACCGAGTACCTCCTGATGTCTATTGCAGTGGTCATCATAGGTGGCACCGCCGTGACCGGCGGAAACTCGAATGTTCCAGGTATCTGGGGCGCATCCCTGTTTATGTTCCTCGTGGTCTCGATGCTGAACACATACGGTTTTGGTGCCGGTGTTCGGCTTATCTTGACCGGTCTTATCATCATCACGGTCATACTCGCGGCAAGCCGCCCGAGTGCGCGCGCGCGATGATCCTGCAACAGGCACAAGAAAGAGGCACGTCAGTAAGTCGATGACGCATAAAAAAACCTCTCTGTATGAGATCCACGATCCAAGGTTTCGTCACCTGATCGTCTCGAATGCCGAGCTCGATGAGCTCTATAGCGGATGTCGTTGGGCGGAGGGCCCTGTGTGGTTCGCTGACCTGAACTGCTTGCTGTTCAGTGACATTCCGAACCGTCGGATGCTGAGCTACTCACCCGGCGGAGCATCCCCGGACGGCGATGGGACAGGCGGCAGCATTTCAGTCTATCGTGCGCCAACTGACTTCATCAACGGCAATACCCGCGACATGCAAGGGCGCCTGGTTTCGTGTGAGCATGGTGGACGTCGTGTTATTCGCACCGAGCTCGATGGCAGCATTACGGTTCTTGCCGATAGCTATCAGGGCAAACGCCTGAACTCGCCGAATGATGTTGTGGTCAAATCAGACGGTACCGTCTGGTTCACCGATCCGACCTACGGAATTCTCTCTGACTATGAAGGCTACAGGTCAGAGCCGGAGCAAGAGACCCACAATGTATTCCGCCTTGATCCTGAAACCGGAGAGCTCGAGATTGCAGTCGATGACTTCGTGCAGCCCAACGGTCTGGCCTTTTCGGGCGATGAGAAAATTCTCTATGTAGCGGATTCCGGCTCAAGCCATGATGCGTCCGTGCCAAGCGTTATTCGCGCGTTCGATGTGGTCGATGGCCGCCATCTGAAAAACGGCCGTGTGTTCTGCACGCTCGACAAGGGACTGCCAGATGGCTTCCGTGTCGATGTGGCAGGCAACGTTTGGACCAGCGCAGGCGATGGTGTTCATTGCTATGCGCCGGAAGACGGAACATTGCTGGGCAAGATCCTGGTGCCACAAACGGTTGCCAATCTGACCTTCGGCGGGCCGCGCCGCAACCGGCTTTTCATAACTGCGAAAAGCTCGCTCTACGCCATCTATGTGGCGACCTCGGGTGTCCAGCGCCCCTGAGGTGCGAAAAAACTCTCCTCCTGAACTTCTCCCAAAACAGAAAACGGCAGACCTTGGTCTGCCGTTTTCGTCACCAAGACGTTCCGGGATTTGTGAGTGAGCTAGGAACGACTTAGATCTCCGGACCGGTCCAGGCGCCCGATTGGGCAATCTTTTTCGGTGTCCGTGATTCAGCCAGATGCGCAGTCATCGGATCGAGTTCGCAGAATGCCTCATACTGGCTGAGGAACACCTTTCCACTCAGATGCTGCAGAAAATCTGTCTTTTGCAGGCGGTCCATGACAGGGCCCTTGATCTCCGAAAGGTGGAAGCTGACGCCACTGTCTGAAAGGCGGTGGTTGATCTCTTCCAGGCTTTCCAGAGCACTGGCATCAATGGAGTTGATTGCAGGGCACATGAGCACGACGTGCTCGATGTTTGGACGCTCGGCGATCAGCGCATAGATGCGATCTTCCAGAAAACGACTGTTGGCGAAGAACAGGCTCTCATCCACCCGAACACTCAGGACTGTGCTGCCGGTTTCCACTTTGTGGCGGTCAATGTTGCGGAAGTGCTCAGTCCCTGGAACCACACCCACGATCGCCATATGAGGACGGCTCGAGCGGAAGAGATAAAGCGCGATGGAAAGAAGGACACCTGTCACGACGCCGCGCTCGACCCCGAAGATCAAGGTAATGCCAATGGTCGCAGCCATCGCCGCGAAATCGCTCTTTGAGTAGGCATAGGTGCGCTTGATTGAGCCGATGTCGACCAGCGACAGGACAGCAACGATGATGGTCGCGGCGAGCGTCGCCTGCGGCAGGTTTGTCAGCAAGGGAGTTAGAAATAGCGTGGCGACGGCAATGCCAATGGCCGTGAAAGCGCCGGCCGCAGGCGTTGCAGCCCCGGCATCGAAGTTCACGACAGAACGGGCAAAGCCGCCAGTGACCGGATAGCCGCCAGAAATGGCAGAGGCGATGTTGGATGCGCCCAGGCCGATGAGTTCCTGATCAGGTTCGATGCGTTGCCGCTTTTTGGCAGCCAGAGTTTGCGCGACAGAGACCGATTCCACAAAACCGATAACTGAAATCAACAAGGCGGCCGGGGCGAGTTGCAGCCACAGGTCGCTTTCAAACCCTGGCAGTTGCGGCATCGGCAGGCCAGACGGAATTTGCCCGACAAGCTTCACGCCTTTTTCGCCCAGCTGAAAAGTCGCAGCCACTAGGGTGGTTGCTGCAACCGCAACCACGGGACCGGCTTTTGTCAGAATATCGGCCATGAAGCTATTCAGGCCGAGGCCGAGTAGCAGCTTCTTCAGCCCCTTGCGAACCCAGAACAGGAAAGCGGTGCTGGTCACGCCGATGGCGAGGGTAATGACGTTGGTTTGATCGATGTGCGCGACAATCGAAAGAACGACATCGTAGAGATTATGCCCTCCAGCCGAAACGCCAAGGATGTGCTTGAGCTGACTGGATGCAATCAACAATCCAGATGCGGTGATGAAGCCAGAGATCACCGGGTGGCTCAGCAGGTTGGCCAGGAAGCCGAGACGGAAGAACCCCATGGCCATCAGCATCAGTCCTGACAGGAAGGCCAGGACGATTGCGGCTCCGAGGTACTCAGGCGTCCCTTGTTGGACCAATTCGCCGACCGCCGATGCGGTCATCAGCGAAACCACGGCAACGGGTCCGACGGCGAGCGCACGGCTCGTGCCAAAGATCGCGTAGGCAACAAGGGGAAGTATCGAGGCATAAAGCCCGACTTCGGCTGGAAGTCCGGCCAGTAGCGCGTATGCAAGCGATTGCGGGATCAGCATGATGGTCA
>JABXHV010000132.1 GCA_013373445.1 Paracoccaceae bacterium
ATCGAGGAACAGTACCGCGCCAAGGGCAAGAACAAGGACGAAGTTCCGGTCAATGAGTTTCGCCAGGAATGTCGTGACTTTGCCAACCACTGGGTGAAGATCCAGCGCGAAGAATTCAAGCGCATGGGCATCGAGGGAGATTGGGACAATCCTTATCTGACAATGCGCTTTGAGAGCGAAGCAATCATTGCAAAGGAACTGATGAAGTTTGCCACATCGGGCCAGCTTTACCGCGGTTCCAAACCAGTTATGTGGTCCGTCGTTGAAAAGACTGCTCTAGCGGAAGCCGAGATCGAATATCACGACTACCAGTCGGACCAGATCTGGGTGAAGTTCCCAGTTGTCGAAGCCGGCGGCACGGATGAAGATAGCACTGCGCAGCTTCTTGATGCTGCTGTTGTTATCTGGACGACAACTCCATGGACAATGCCAGGCAACCGGGCGGTGTCCTACTCATCACGCATTTCCTACGGTCTCTATGAGGTGACCCAGGATGGTTTGCCAGAAGATAACTGGGTCAAACAAGGCGACCTTTTGATCCTTGCTGATGCTCTTGCCGCTGACGTGTTCAAGAACGCCCGGATCGAAGAGTTCAAGAAGGTGCGCGATGTCAGCGCCGAAGACCTCGGCGCGATGACGCTTTCGCATCCATTCCGCGACCTCGATCTTGGCGGCTATCAATTTGACGTGCCGCTGCTCGATGGTGACCATGTCACCGACGACGCCGGTACCGGCTTCGTTCACACAGCGCCTGGCCACGGTGCCGATGACTTTGAGATCTGGATGGCCAATGCCAAGGATCTCGAAACCCGCGGCATTGACACGACGATCCCGTTCACGGTTGCTGATGACGGTTTTTACACCAAGGATGCACCAGGTTTTGACGGCGCTCAGGTCATCACCCACAAGGGTGAAAAGGGTAAAGCCAACAAACTCTCGATCGAGTACCTGAAGCAGGCCGGGAACCTTATCGGCCTTGGCCGCCTGAAGCACCAGTATCCGCATTCCTGGCGCTCCAAAAAACCGATCATCTTCCGTAACACGCCGCAGTGGTTTGTTTACATGGACCGCGACATCGATGGCGCCGGTGATACGCTGCGCGCGCGCGCTCTTACTGCCATCGACAACACCCGGTTTGCTCCAGCCTCCGGTCAGAACCGGTTGCGATCCATGATTGAAAAACGTCCTGACTGGGTCTTGTCACGTCAACGTGCGTGGGGCGTTCCAATCACCGTGTTCATCAACAAGGACACATCGGAAGTCCTCAAGGATGACACCGTCAACAGCCGCATCTATGACGCCTTTGTACAAGAAGGTGCAGACGCATGGTTCGCGGAAGGCGCCAAGGAACGTTTCCTTGGGTCGAACTATAACGCTGACGAGTGGGACATCGTTACGGACATCCTTGATGTCTGGTTCGATTCCGGATCAACGCATGCTTTCTGTCTGGAAAAGCGCGATGACCTGCAGCCAAACCGCAGGGTTGCAGGCGGCGATGACTATGTCCTGTACCTGGAAGGCTCCGATCAGCATCGCGGCTGGTTCCACTCTTCTCTTCTGGAGAGCTGTGGAACGCGCGGGCGTGCGCCATACGACGCTGTTCTGACACACGGCTTCACAATGGCCGAGGACGGACGCAAAATGTCCAAGTCACTTGGCAACCAGGTGTTCCCGCAAGACATCATCAAGCAATATGGTGCTGATATCCTGCGTCTTTGGGCGGCGTCTTGTGACTATTCCGAAGATCAGCGTATCGGTCCGGAGATCATCAAGACCAGCGTCGACAGCTACCGCAAGCTGCGCAACACCCTGCGCTGGATGCTTGGCTCTCTTGCTCATGCCGAGGGCGAAGATGTTCCTGTGGCCGATATGCCGGAGCTGGAACGATTGATGCTGCATCGCCTCGTGGAGCTTGATGAGCTCGTACGCCAGGCGTATTGGGATTTCGACTACAAACGTGTCTTCCATCATCTGTTCACCTTCATGACGGTTGAGCTCTCCGCATTCTATTTCGACATCCGCAAGGATGCTCTTTACTGCGATGCTAAGTCCTCAGTTCGTCGCAAGTCAGCGCTCTATGTGATCGACAAGGTGTTCAACTGCCTGGTGACTTGGATGGCCCCAATCATGCCATTCACCATGGATGAAACCTGGACCTCTCGTTACGGCGAAGACGCCTGCGTCCATCTTGAACAATTCCCGGCCGTTCCAACGTCGTGGAAAGACGATGCGCTTGCGGCCAAGTGGGCGAAGATCAAGACGGTGCGGCGCGTTGTAACTGGCGCTCTCGAGATCGAGCGCCGTGAAAAGCGGATTGGCTCTTCTCTCGAAGCCCATCCGATCGTTCACGTCACAGATCCGGAACTGATGGCTGCCCTGGAAGGCCGCGATATGGCGGACATTGCAATCACCAGTCAGGTGACCTTGTCATCTACACCGGCACCGGCAGATGCCTTCACACTCGACGACACCACGGGTGTGGCGGTTGTTCCCGGTCTGGCACAGGGTAAAAAATGCGCCCGTTCCTGGAAGATCCTTCCAGAAGTCGGTTCTGACCCAGACTATCCTGAGGTAACGCTTCGCGACGCAGACGCGCTGCGCGAATGGGACAGTGCGCATTCTGCAGCCTGAGACAGCATGGATTGAACCAAGATGAGTGACAGCGATCAGGGTGCTTCCCCGGAAAACAGGCAGACCGATTTTATTGGTCGCTGGATCTGGGGGCGTTTCAGTGCCCTGGTGCTGTCCATCGCGGCCTTGGGCCTGGTTCTTGATCAGGCGTCCAAGGTCTGGCTGTTGCAGGGTTTTGACCTGGCGAGCCGTGGATCAGTCTCCGTGATACCAACCATCGACTTCGTTCTGGTCTGGAACTACGGCATTTCCTATGGGCTGTTTCAGCAGGAAAGCCTCATTGGACGCTGGCTGCTCGCCCTTTTCACAATCGGTGCAACGATTGCCTTGTGGATTTGGGCTGTAAGATCAAACAGGCTTTTGACAGCTGCGTCCCTGGCCTTGATCATCGGCGGGGCACTGGGCAATGGAGTTGACCGCGTCGCTTATGGGGCTGTTGTCGACTTCGTCCATTTTAGTATTGGTGACTTTTCCTGGTATGTGTTTAACCTCGCTGACGTCTGGATTGTCCTCGGCGCAGCTGGGTTGCTTTACGAAAGTTTTACTCCTGGTCCCAATTCAGCCGTAAAATAGGGGTTAAGTCCGAAGAGATATTAGGCTATTACAGTCGCGATAAATCTTTGCGGGACTAGAAACTTAGGGAGTCCGGAGTGCTACGGACGGTGTTTGTAAATTTTCGCCAGCTGATGCTCTTTGTTGGAGCCGGTACACTGCTTGTCGCTTGTCAGGCGGCTGATGGCACGTCGCAAGCACCGGATAAGGCGCTCGTGAACGCGGTGATGACTGGCCTGGGTGCCGTCGACCCGAATGAGAAGCCAATCGAGTACAAGCCGCGCGCCCCATTGGCGATGCCGGCCAATTCCGGAGCTCTTCCTGAACCGTCTACCCAAGTCGCGGGAAGCAAATCCGCCGCTTGGCCAAAATCAAATGGCAATGCCGACCTGAACCGCGTGAAAACAATTTATGCTGACGGAAGCGACGATCCCTCCAAGCGGCTTTCCACTGAACAGATGCGTGGGTTGAACGTTTCCACGAACAAGAAACGTGACTTTGAAAACGAAAAGCGGACACAAGAAATCCTCTCAGGTGACGAAATGACACTTGAAGAGATGGCCGCGCAAAGCAACAACCCGAATTCGCCTAACTCCGCTGCGATGCTGGAGCGTAAACGCGAACAAGCGCTGAAGCGCGAGTATTTGACCCAGCCTCCTACAGCCTACAGCACTCCGTCTGAAAACGCTCCAATGCCGACCTTGGTCGAAACAAAGAAGGGTGGCGCAAAATACGACAAGTATGACGGCGCCCGTCTCGACATGAAGTGTCTTGAAGAAACCGGCGGAGAGTGCCGCCGGTAAGGTCCGACGGTCCTCTATCTAAAATCCGATATTTAAAAAATTAAAGGCCGCAAAGATCTTCTTTTGCGGCCTTTTTCTGTTGCCTCAATTCTAAGCGCACAGCCCGTTCTTCGGCACCTTGTAGATAGGTAAGAAGGTATCGGACGCGGTCATCGGAACGTTTGCGCCTGATGAGCACCGTCACTCTAAAAACTATAATCCCCCGGGACACGCATTGCCGCTAGCACCCTGACGTGTGCAGAAAAACCATTTTGGAAGGACTTTGGCTTATCAAGCCCGCTTGCGTGCTGCCGGGGCCGGTGTGCCTTGCAGGATCTCAGCGCGGACCGGACGCGGTGTCGAGAAAAGATTTCCCTGCGCCAGCTGCACGTCGTAGTCCAGCAGCTCGAGAACCTGGCTTTCCATCTCCACATGGTCGGCAATCAACTCCATCCCGAAGCGCGCCAAAAGATCACCGAAATCAGTTGGGTGAATATGACCGTGGTCGGCCTTGATATCGCCCAGAAGAATGCCCGCCTTGAGCTTGGCGTATTTGAAGCCCTTTTGCGCCAGAGCCTTGAAGTCCATGCGCAAGGTCGTGATCCGGTCGATAGAGAATGTGAAACCAAGCTCATACAATGCAGACAGGCTTTCCAATTCCATCGCCCCCATCTGGGCAACATCTTCCTGACTAAATTCAAAAATCAGGACTTCTGAAAAGTGTCGGTTTGCATTCACAAATTCCAGGAAGCCCGGAAAGAAGGTTTCATCAACCAGCGAGAAAGAAGACAAATTGCAAAACAGGATTGTGCTGCGATTGCGTGATCCAAGCCGTTTGGTCACCTGAACGGAGCGAAACAGTTGCAGACTATCGATGCGCGCGATCAGACCCGAACGCACAGCTTCCGGCAGGAACTCACTCGCTTCCAGCAGGTTGCCGTCTGAATCACGCAAGCGCGTAAAGGCTTCATAATAGCGGACCTGGCGTTGGGGCAGCGTCACGATCGGCTGCAAATGCAGCTCAACGCGGTTCGCATTCAACGCTGAAAGGATGATCTCATGCATGACCGGATCCGATGCCGGTGCGTGCATGTCAATTTCTGGTTCCTGGCTCGGAAGGTCTTCGCGCTCACCAGCATGGGGCTGAGCGTCTGCAGTGTCCCGACCACGATTCGGTGCCTTTGGTTCTTCTGTCCGCTCACCTCTGCCGCGAGGTTGCTCCTCGTCCGCTGAAGTGCGCGGTTGTTCTAAAGGGGCCTGCCGCGTCGACTCCTGTGATGCTTCGTAGCGTGATCGTTCATCACGCGCCTGCTCTTCATAAGAACGTGGTGCCGATGGCTCCTGCGCGGACTGACGGTCCTGCGGATAAGACGGTTGCGGAGGATAAGGTTGGCGCGGATCATAGCCATTTGATGGCGTTTGATACTGCTGCGAGTAATGCGGAAGCTCGGCGCGTGGCGGCGCTACGGGCAAGAGCTGCTGGTCCTCGAAGCGAGCCTCAAGATCCGACATCGCCTCAGCCATCTGCTTGACCAGAGAACCCAAGACCTCAACTTCGGAGAAAAGAGGGTCCATCTCGTCACGGGTCTGACGCGGAACAGAATGCTCAACTCCGGTCAGACGGCCTTCGAGGTTACCAACATCATCATCGAGATCTGCCATCCGGTCCTCGAGACGATCCACAGTGTCGCGCAAGGCTCCACGATCACGTGCTCGGGAAATCAGCAGATGGAACACCGCCATGGTGCACATCAAGGCAAGCGACAGGGACACCGCCTCACCAAACGGGCGACCAAACTGAAACATCAGTACTGCCGCTGCCGAAATAGCAATGGTTCCCATGCATATCGCTATAAAAATGGTCGCGATGCGCCCCATAACCTCTTAAAGCTCTCTACTCGAATCACACTGTTAACCTTTATCATGCCTTAAGACCTGAGCGGCTTCGAATCCATAGCCTCCGACGTAAAGCTATTTGTCCATTTGTCCCCTGATATGCGACCGCACAGCAACAAAGGGACACGCATTGGCAAAGAACCCGGTTTTTGCAACCGATTCAATTCACCGCAAAAACCGTAAGGGAAGACCCCCGATTTCTGTGATTCTCAGCGACATTTTCAGATGACCCAGATTCATTGTTTCGCAATTCGGGTCAATGACAACGGTTTGTTTACCCTGATGGGGGAAGTTTTCCGTGGCTGGTATTTTTGTTAGCCGGACAGTTTTCGCAGTGAGTTGAGAAGTGGGGGCCCCGTAGAATGGGCAGTATTCAGGGTCGCTCACGACCTGTAAAAGTTCGTGTGCTGGATTCATCGGCCGCGGAGGCAGCCAGAACGGCAGCAGTCAGCGCCAAGCTGTCGTCTGCACACAGTGATCCGATGATTTACGCTGATCCTGAGGCATGTCTGAATGACCTTTCACGCGCCAACACCGATGTGCTCGTCCTGGATCTGGAAACCATCGGTGATGAAGAAGACCTACAAACCTTTGCGGTCCGTTGCCCTTCCACAGTGATCATCGCTGTTTCCTCCAGAGGCTCTGTGTCTCGCGCAGTCAATGCCATGCGCGCTGGAGCCCATGATTTCCTGACCAAACCTTTCTCATTGGACATGCTCGCGTCCAAGATCAGCTTCCAGCTTGATCAGCGCAAACCGTCAACAGCAGAAGAAGATCTGCTCGATCAGGAAATGAGTGCTGAAGATCAAGTTCAAAAACCCGCGCGCCAGCCTGTAAGCGTCTCACCAGCCCTTGATGCCCTGGTTGGCCAGTCCGCTCCGATGCGTATGATCTACGACCAGATTGCCCGCATGGCACCTTCTGCTGCGCCCGTTTTTATCACTGGTGAATCCGGAACTGGCAAAGAGCTTTGTGCAACGGCACTTCATAGCCTCTCACCGCGCCACGAGAGCCCCTTGATCACCATCAATTGCGCGGCCATTCCGCGGGATCTGATCGAAAGCGAGATCTTCGGATACATGCGCGGTGCCTTTACCGGCGCAACAGAAAGCCGCGCCGGCGCTGCTGAACAGGCAGACGGCGGAACGCTTTTCCTGGACGAAATTGGCGAAATGGACCTGATGCTGCAGAGCAAGCTCTTGCGCTTCCTGCAAACCGGCAGTTTCCAACGCTTGGGCGATACGCGCACCCGAAAGGTCGATGCCCGTATCATCTGTGCCACGAATCGCAATCCGCTTACCGAAATTTCGGAAGGCCGTTTCCGGGAAGACCTTTATTACCGACTTCATGTCCTGCCGATTCTCTTGCCACCCCTTCGCGAGCGTCGAGATGATATTCTGGACCTGGCTTATGCGTTTCTGAAGCGTTTTTCTGACGAAGAGCGGCGCGGCTTTAAAGGGTATGATGCCGATACTGAGGCAAAATTGCTGGCCTATAACTGGCCTGGAAATGTCCGTCAGCTTGAGAATACGATCCGACAGATCGTCGTCATGAATGACGGTGCATCAGTCACCTTGGACATGCTGCCACTCCTGATCCGTGACCCCTCCGGTCGTTCCAACACAATTATCGACCTGTCACGTGAGCGCGCTAAGTCCTCGACGCCGCAACGGGCATTTGGAACCATCGAACCGCTGTGGTCGCAAGAGCGCCGCATCATCGAAGATGCTCTCGATGCCTTTGAAGGTAATATTGCGATGGCAGCAGCGGCGCTGGAAATCAGTCCCTCGACAATTTACAGAAAACGTCAGTCCTGGATGGAACGTAGTTGTCAGCAGTAAGCTGCTGTATCTCAACGCTGTCCTCCGCTTGTGCCTTTTGGAAGTTCCGTTTATACGTCTTCACAGTGAGAGTGAGACAAGTAGAACAGCGACTTCTTTTAGGGGCATACTCATGGGGCTTGGCAGCATTCATAAAACCGCACTCGTTGCAGCAGGATTGTCTCTGACCCTGTCATGTTCAACTGTCGCATTCAGTCAAACATCAGCTTCCATCACAACTCCTGACGCAGCCTTGCTCAGCGCGGCTGAAGCTTATGACGCAGCTTGGGCAGCCTCCAAACTGGCCTTTGCCGCTGGCACCTTCACCCAAGGATCTGCGACCGGTTACGGCAATTATGTCAAACGTTCTGACGCCGTCTTTGCCAAGGGCGACACACTGAATGTCTATCTGGAGCCTGTTGGCTTCAGCTTTGCTGAGGACGACTCGAACTTCAGCTATAAATTGTCTGTCAGCTACCGCTTGCTCAACAGCATAGATCAGGTCTTGAGCGAAGAGGATGAGTTTTCGGTTCTTGAGGGCACATCACGCAACAAGACACGTCAGGTCTGGTCTGCATTGAGCTTCCAATTTGAAGGACTGCCAGCAGGCGATTATGTCCTGGAAACGCTCATGGACGATGAAATAGGCGAATATCGGGCAACAGCCACCCTGCCTTTCAGTGTGAAAGCACAATAAATTTCAAAGGCATAATCTGTTCTCTTGAACGCTGCTGGACGACTGCACTTCGCATTTCTGCGGGTGTTTGAACAAAATGCCCGCACGCCGAGAAACTCTCAGGCAAGAATATATTGCCTGATTCAAAATTCCACTCCCCAAACCATTGACAAAATCAGGTGCCAAACCTAAATCAAGGTCGCCGTAGCACTCGCCTTAGGGGAGTGCTAACGGTCACGCGGAATGAGCCGCGTGTTGAACCCATAACAATCATGCCCGCACGCTGCCCAGCACGGGGGTGTGCCTCATGAGAGGAAATACAAACATGGCATTTCGTCCGCTGCACGATCGTGTCGTTGTTCGCCGCGTAGAGTCTGAAGCAAAGACCGCCGGTGGCATCATCATTCCAGATACTGCTAAAGAAAAGCCGCAAGAAGGCGAAATCGTTGCTGTTGGCAACGGTGCTCGTGACGACAGCGGTAAAGTTGTCGCCCTCGACGTTAAGGCTGGCGACCGCGTTCTGTTCGGCAAGTGGTCTGGCACCGAAGTCAAGATCGACGGTGAAGATCTCTTGATCATGAAGGAAT
>JABXHV010000168.1 GCA_013373445.1 Paracoccaceae bacterium
CTTGGTCTTATCCGTGCCTTCTTTCATGAGAGGCCATGCGAAGTCTGCAGAGATCGGACCAAAAGGCGACGCCCAGCGGACACCCAAACCTGTAGACGCACGAACCGAGAAGCTGTCTGAGGCAACTATACCGCCATTTGATGTCACGATATTCTCAAGGTCATCATCCGCATCCCAGACCGCACCGGCATCTGCAAACACTGCACCACTCAGACCGAATTCTTCAGGAATGAATGGGAACGGGAAGTTCGCTTCCGCTGTACCAGCCAGGAACAACGTTCCACCCAAGGCATCGTCAGACTTCGTATCGCGAGGACCAATACCTTGCGTTTCAAAGCCGCGCACCATGTCACCGCCCAGCATGAACTGTTCAGACACACGCAGACGCTTGGAACCGATTCCCATGATGTGTCCACCCTGAACACCGAGCTTACCAACGATACCGTAGTCAGGAAGGATTTCCTTGTAGGCACGAGCTTCAGCTGTGGTCTTCAGGTAATAGCTATCACCACCGATACCAGCATATTCCTGACCGAAGGAAGCATAGATACCTTCATGAGGGTTCGTGTTGCTGTCCAGCGTGTTGTAGGTCAGCGTGTAACCGGCAGCAGACGTCAGGTTGGATCCGATTTCATCACAGATCGCTGGGGAAAGGTCTGCATTCGCAGCACAGTTACCCAAACCGGTCACCACATTGTCCGGATCCGAGATCTTTGTGTTGAAGATCTTGTAGTAAAGGCGCACTGACAATTCATCTTCGCGCAATGGCAAAGTGAAACCAAATCCGCCACCAACTTTATCCTGCTCGTAGTCACGATAATCGTTTTCTTTGGTCAGCTTCTTGTAAACATCAAGATCGAGCGCAATACGGCGACCAAGGAAAAACGGCTCCCGGAACGCAAACTCAAAGCTACGTGTATCAACACCGCCACCAACAGAAACTTTCACATACTGGCCGCGACCAAGGAAGTTCTTTTCGGACAGCGAGATATCGCCGATAACGCCTTCAGATGTCGAATAACCAATCGCGAAGGACACCGAGCCGGTGGACTTCTCTTCAACCTGAACATTGACCACAACACGATCAGGAGCAGAACCCTGAGACGTGGTCACATTCACCTTTTCAAAGAAACCAAGGTTCCGCAGACGACGCGTGGCCTTATCCATCAACGCGCGGTTAAACGCATCGCCTTCGGCAAAATCGAATTCGCGCCGAATAACATATTCACGGGTGCGATCATTACCGATGATATTGATACGCTCGATGTAGGCGCGAGCACCTTCCTCGATGTAATAAGCAAGTGAAATTGTCTTGTTTTCGTAGTCGCGAGAAGCACGAGGACGGACCTGTGCAAAAGCATAACCGTTTTCAGCAATCTTGACCGTCAGGTCTTCAACAGTCTTCTCGACTTTCAAAGAGCTGAATGTCTGGCCGGACTTGGTGCGAACCTCAGAACTAAGCGCCTCAGGATCAACTTCAGCAATCGAAGTAATCACTTCAACGTCGCTGATGGTGTATTTTTCACCTTCTTCAACAGTGAACGTCACGTGGAACACGTTCTGCTCGCGATCAAGATCAGCCGTCGAGGACACAATACGGAAGTCAGCATAGCCGCGCTGATAGTAATACTGACGAATAAGTTCCTGGTCAGCAGCAAGGCGGTCAGGATCATATGTATCCGTTGTACGCAGCCAGCTCAGCAAACCACTTTCACGAGTCCGGATCGCGGAACGCAGACGGCGGTCAGAAAACGCGTGGTTTCCAATGAACGTAATCCGCTCAACACCGGTCTTGGCACCTTCACTGATTTCAAACACCAGATCAACGCGGTTGTCACCACGGTCGATAACCTGCGGCTCGACGGAGGCGTCATAGCGACCGGAGCGACGATAGGCTTCGAGAATGTTCTGAACGTCAGATTGGACCTTGGCACGTGTCATCATCGAGCGCGGGGTAGAACGCACGGCAGATGACAGAGCAGAGTCCTTGATTTTCTTGTTACCTTCGAAGGAAACCCTGTTGATAATCGGGTTCTCGGACACGGTTACATAAACCGTGCCGCCCTTGCTGGCGATTTTGACGTCCTCAAAAAGGCCGGTCGCATAAAGCGCCTTCAAAGATTCATCAACATCGTAAGAGCTGTAAGAACGGCCACGCTGGAAGGTCAGGTAACTGAGAACAGTCTCCTGCTCGATACGTGTGTTCCCGCGAACAACGATATTGCTTGCCGTAGCCGCCTGCGCTTCAACCGCAGAAAACGGCGAATACGAGCTCGGAATGACTGTGCCGGCGGCCAATACGGCCACTGTAAGGAAAGCGGCGCGAGTGAATTTGTGCAGTCGCTGCATTAGTGCGCTATGCCTTTTTTGTTTTCAAATTCCTGTCTGCGCAAAATGCACACAGGTACCCCAGAATCTTTATAACGAATTCTTTTTTACAGGCTTTTGCCGATTAGGCAACATCTAGGCTGCAGTAAAAAGGAATTCCGTCTCCCAAGTTGCGTCTATACCACACATTCGTGACAGAAAGGTTTCCAATCAGCCTCCGGCGATATCCATAACGTCATTCCAGGTCGCAAACACCATCAACATTAATACCAATGCGATTCCAATACGAAAGCCGAAATCCTGCACACGTTCACTAAGTGGTTTTCCGCGAATTGCCTCGACAAGGAAATAGACCAGGTGCCCGCCGTCCAGCATAGGGACCGGCATCAAATTCAACAGCCCGATAGAAACAGAAAGCACCGCAGCCAAGCTCAGCAAGGGCACAAAACCTTGTGTTGCGACCTGCCCGGACACTTTGGCGACTCGAATAGGCCCTCCAAGCTGATCAGCAGCCTCACGGCCGGTCACCACACCCCACAAATAGCCCAAAGTACGCTCGGCAATGAAATAGGTCTCCTTGACCCCTTCCCCGACAGCTTCAACTGGGCCATAGCGCACCTGGATCAAATCATCTCTCTTGGCGCTCCGCGTGACACCAAGAAGACCCACCCGCTGCTCGTTACCAAATCCGTCTGAGATTTCCTTCAGCTCCGGTGTCACAGTTAGATCAACGATCTTCCCATCCCGTTCAACTTCCAGAAGCAGCGGAGTATCTGCACTCACCTGCACAATACGTTGCAGCTCGGTAAAGCTGGAAATCTCGGTTCCATCGACAGACAGCACCAGATCGCCGGACTTCAGCCCTCCAACCTCGGCAGCACTTCCTGGGCGCACTTCATCGACCGATGGTGTCGTGACAATGCGTCCGGCCGAAAAAAAGATTATCGCGAAAATGACCACTGAGAGAATGAAGTTTGCAATCGGACCCGCAGCAACAACCGCAGACCTCTGCCAGACAGGTTTGGCTGCCAAGGTCTCGCTGCGCTCTTCTTCGCTCATGGCAGACAAACCATCATGGTCCGGCGCACTCGCTGCATTTTCATCGCCGGCGAATTTGACATAACCACCCAGAGGGATCATCGCGAGTTTCCAGCGGGTGCCTCGCCGATCGTTGAAACCAAAGATCTCACGTCCGAAACCGACCGAAAATGCCAGAACCTTTACCCCGCACCAGCGCGCCACCATGAAGTGGCCAAGCTCATGGAAAAAGACAACAATCGTCAGAACGAACAAAAACGGAATAATAGTTCCGACAATCAGATCATAAGCAGCTTGAAAGAGGTCCATTTGGGGTCCCGGTGCATCTATGCCAAAAGGCTTGTCAGTGTGCGCATCGCTATGATGCTCGATGGGTTTATCGTGTTTTTGTGGCGATTCAAAGTACAGCGGTCCATGGAGAAACCAAAAACCCTTAACGTGCTGCAATCCACTCTTCACAGAGCGCCCGGGCCCGACCATCAACATCCAGAACGTCCTCAACGGAAGAAAAGGAAGCCTTCGGCCCGCTTTCACGCATCTTGTCGAGGGTTGCTTCCACTGCAGTCGGAATATCCATGAATCCGATTTTCTTTGACAGGAAAGCCGCCACAGCCACCTCATCAGCCGCATTCAGAACCGTTGGCGCTGCGCCACCCTCCTGCAACGCTTCCTTCGAAAGTCGCAATGCCGGAAAGCGATTAAGATCAGGAACCTCGAATGTCAGCTGAGCAATCTGCGCCAGATCAAGCTTTTCGACCGGCGTCTCCATACGCTTTGGCCAGGCAAGACAATGCGCAATCGGCGTCCTCATGTCTGGTGCACCCATTTGAGCCAGCAGTGAACCATCACTGTATTGCACCAATCCATGAACAACCGACTGTGGATGGACAAGCACATCAAGTTGATCGGCGTCAACCGGGAACAAATGAAACGCTTCGATCACCTCGAAACCCTTGTTCATCATGGTTGCACTATCAATCGTGATGCGGCTCCCCATGCTCCAGTTTGGGTGTTTCAACGCCTGTGCCGGAGTAGCCGATCTCAATTCGTCAATCGAACTTTCCCGAAACGGTCCGCCCGACGCCGTCAGGATGATCTTTTCGACCTGAGCCGCATTTGCAGTCTCAAACAACTGAAAAATCGCGCTGTGCTCACTGTCCATTGGCAGGAGTGTTCGTCCAAGTCGGTTGACTTCACGCATGAAGAGCTCACCAGCGCAGACAAGACATTCCTTGTTCGCCAGGGAGACCGCCGTCGATGACTTCAGCGCCTGCATCGTCGGCTTTAGTCCGGCGGCCCCGACGATAGCACCAACTGTCATGTCACAGGGGATGCTGGCGGCTTCCAGAACTGCTTGCTCCCCTGCCCCGCAACGTATACCTGAACCTGCAAGTGCTTCTCTGAGATCGTCATGAAGCTCATCACGTGACACCACAGCAAAGGAAGCACCAACGGCCCGCGCCGTTTCCGCCAACTTGGCCACATTGCTTCCGGACACAAGTGCCGCGACTTCAAAACGCTCAGGGTTACGCTGAACGAGATCAACAACATTGGAACCTATGGATCCCGTTGCACCCAAGATCGTCAAACGAATCTTGTCGAGCCCAGAAGTTTCATTTTCGGATATCTGCAACACGGGATGTCCAATAATGGGTTAGACCACGTCTACGCGTGATTGTTTAGCTAAGGCCAAGCCCGGAAATCGGATCAGCCAAAGTACCACCAAACGCGAGCCCGAGCGCCGACGCAAGAATGGCCGCTGATACCAATCCGTCAATTCGATCCATGATGCCGCCATGGCCCGGAATCAAGCGACTGGAATCCTTGACATCAAACCGACGCTTGATCGCCGACTCCAACAGATCACCCGCTTGCGAGACCAGCGAAAGCGCAATTGCGAGCAAGGCCCAGCCGGTTAAATCGGTATAGCCGAACAGGAAGGCACACAGGCTACCAAGCGCAATCGAGAACGCCAAACCACCCAAGGCTCCGGACCACGTCTTGTTTGGGGAAACGCGCCGCCAGAGTTTCGGGCCGCCAACGAACCGACCAACGAAATAGGCAAAAATGTCTGTCGCCCAAACGACGACCAACAGAAAGACGACAAAAGCCAGACCATCCTGGCCTGCTCGCGCAGCCACCAGTGAAAGCAGCGCAAGACCGGAATAGACAAGCCCCTCGGCGCCCCAACGCCCCCGGATCGAAAAGCCGGACACCAGATAAAGCAGAGCCGCACCGGCGACAATCACGCCAACAGCGATCAATGGGTAGCCGGAGATATAACCCACCACCGAAAGAACCAGCGACAGATACCCGATACCTGTAAGGACATCGAGCGCCTTCGAACCGGTGATGGAGAACCACTCGTACTGAAAAAGCAGCGCTGCGACGAGGATCATTGCAGAATATGCAAAGCCTCCAAAGTACACCAACGCAATGACGACTGGTCCGAGAACAAGCGCAGACAAAAAGCGCAACTTGAGATCAGACATCTTGGATGTCGCTGATGTTGCGATTTTCTCGCTCCCCTGGGTCATCAACGCACTTTTGCCTCAACAGCGCCGAAACGGCGTTCGCGATGAGAAAATTCCGAAAGCGCCTTGTCATATTCTGCCTCATCGAACTCCGGCCAGGAACAATCGGTGAAGTAGAATTCGGTATAAGCAGCCTGCCATAAAAGGAAGTTAGAAAGCCGCAGCTCGCCGCTGGTTCGGATAATCAAATCAGGATCCGGAATACCCGCAGTATCAAGATGCTGCGAAATCGTGTCTTCACTCACATCATCTGCACACAGAGCCCCAGAGGCGATTTTGGCAGCAACACTTTTTGTTGCCCGCACAATCTCGTTGCGACTGCCATAGTTGAACGCAATCACCAACGTCATGCCAGTATTGCCCGAAGTCACTTCTTCGGCCTCGACCAAAAGCTTCAGAATGCTTTCTTCAAGATTGTTGCGTTCACCAATGACACGGATACGCACATTGGCTTTGTGGATCTCGGAAAGATCACGCTGAACAAAGCGTTTCAGCAGCGACATCAGAAAACTGACCTCGCTCGAAGGGCGACGCCAATTCTCGGATGAAAAACTAAATATGGTAACGTAATCAAGTCCGACAGATACTGAATGGCGAATGACCCGGCGCAGTGTCTCCAGCCCACGCCGATGACCTTCTGTACGAGCCAGACCTCTGGCATTGGCCCATCGGCCATTGCCATCCATGATCAGCGCGACATGTTGCGGAAGCCCTGAACAGGGCTTGCCCAGTTCAGCGACCGCACCAGCCTGATCGCCAGTCTTCGCCATACGTTTCCTCCGATTGCCGGACTGTCTTGTCTGCGCAATCAGACCTGGGAAATTTCCTGCTCTTTGGTCTGCAGGGCGGTATCAACCTCGGAAATCATGCTATCGGTCAACTTCTGAATCTCGTCAGATGCAACCCTTGAGTCATCCTGCGAGATATCACCGTCTTTTTCCAGCTTTTTCGCGGTATCCATTCCGTCGCGTCGGACGTGACGGATAGAGACCTTGGCTTGCTCAGCATACTTGTGAGCCACCTTGATCAGTTCCTGACGACGCTCCTGATTAAGCTCAGGGATCGGCAGACGCAGCAACTGGCCATCAACAACAGGGTTCAAACCGAGGTTGGATTCGCGAATGCCCTTTTCGACAGCGCTCACCATGCTCTTGTCCCAAACCTGAACTGCAAGCATGCGAGGCTCAGGAACGCTGATGGTCGCGACCTGACTGATAGGCATCTTCTGGCCATAGGCATCAACGGAAACCGCATCCAGCATGGTTGCGGATGCGCGGCCGGTGCGCAGGCTCGCGAAGTCAGTTTTGAGAACCGCAAGAGCACCTTCCATACGGCGCTTCAGATCAGCTGTGTCAACACCCTCTACTGGCATAACGTCCTCACTCATTTTTTGGTTATTTAAATGACTCAAAATCCGCAGTGAAAATCGCACATTCACGCGGAAACACAAGAGCCTAGGCCGTCTTATTGGCAGAAGATTCAGTCACCCACAACAGTGTACTTGCCAGTTTCCTGAAGAACACTGACCAAAGCGCCCGGCGTATGGATGGAAAAAACGATCACGGGGATCGAATTGTCACGTGCCAACGCAATCGCCGTCGTATCCATGACCTTCAAGTTGCGCTGGATGACTTCCTCATAACCAAGCGTCTCATAACGCTCGGCATCCGGATTTGTTTTAGGGTCTTCGGAGTACACGCCATCTACCTGCGTGCCCTTCATGAAGGCATCACAGCGCATCTCGGCAGCACGCAAGGCTGCACCCGAATCTGTCGTGAAGAACGGATTGCCCGTGCCACCGGCAAAGACGATCACATCGCCATCTTCCATGTAGCGCTCGGCCACACGTTGGCTGAATGTCTCACAGATCGATGGAACGGACACCGCGGACAAAACACGCGCCTGCACCTTGAGGCGGCGCAAGGCATCGGCAATCGTCAGCGAGTTCATGATCGTTGCGAGCATCCCCATGTGGTCGCCCGTCACCCGGTTGCCGCCCTTGGCTGCGACCGCCACACCGCGGAAGATGTTACCGCCACCAACAACAATCCCGACCTGCGCGCCCAAAGCCACCGCATCAGCAATTTCCTTGGCAATCCGCTCAACCACAGCCGGGTCGATGCCAAATGCCTGTGTGCCCATAAGGGCCTCACCCGAAAGCTTCAAAAGTATTCTTTTCCAACGCAGTGGGTTTGTCATGGGGCAGTGCCTCTTGTTTTTTGCTTCTCAAAAAAAAGGCGCCGGAACCATCCGACGCCTTTTTCAAAGTCTTACTGACCGCTGGCCGCCGCCACTTCGGCGGCGAAGTCCGTTTCCTCTTTCTCGATCCCTTCGCCGAGAGCGAAGCGAACGAAACCTTTGAGGGTAACAGCTGTGCCAAGATCTTTCGCAAGCGCCTCGATTGCACCTTCGACAGTCTTGTCAGGGTCAATAACAAAAGCCTGCTTTACGAGAGTGACTTCCTCGTAGAACTTGCGGATACGGCCTTCAACCATCTTTTCGATGATGTTGTCTGGCTTGCCGGATTCACGAGCCTGCTCAGAGAAAACAGAACGCTCGCGCTCAACGACAGCTGGATCAAGCTCATCCGTTGTGGCTGCAAGTGGGTTTGTCGCAGCAACATGCATCGCGATCTGACGACCCAATGAAGCGACCTTGTCTGCATCGCCGGAAGATTCCAGAGCAACCAGAACACCGATCTTGCCGAGACCATCAGCAACAGAACCGTGAATGTAGCTTGCCACAGCGCCCTCGGAAACTTCCAGAACGGCCGTACGACGCAGGCTCATGTTTTCACCGATTGTTGCAATCGCATCTGTGATCGCATCGCTGACAGGCTTGCCGCCAAGGTCTGCTGCACTCACAGCTTCCAAAGAACCGTCAGTGGAAAGTGTTACGTTTGCAACATTAGAAACGAGTTCCTGGAACCCTTCGTTACGTGCAACGAAGTCGGTTTCGGAATTCAATTCGATAACAGAAGCCTTCTTTGCGGAAGACGCAACGCCAACCAGACCTTCAGCTGCAACACGGCCTGCCTTCTTGGCAGCCTTTGCAAGGCCCTTGGTGCGAAGCCAGTCAACAGCTGCTTCCATGTCGCCGCCAGACTCAGTCAGAGCGGTTTTACAGTCCATCATGCCAGCGCCAGTTTTCTCGCGCAGCTCTTTTACCATCGCGGCGGTAATGCTCATCGATTGCCTCGTAGACGGGAGTTTACGGATCAATACGGCATAGCCCATGGCGTCCGTATTTTAATGACGAAATCGCAACAACTGCTCTTTCGCCCACGAATTCAACAAATGATCTGCGGCCCGAAGGCCGCAGATCAAATCAATCAGGCTTCAGCAGCAGCTTCTGCAGCTGGAGCTTCTTCACCTGCAAGCGCTTCTTCAACCGGCGCTTCTTCAGCAGCGCCAATATCCATACCGGAAGCGCCCTGCGCACGGCCGATGCCGTCGATTGCAGCACGTGCAATCAGATCGCAGTAAAGAGAAATCGCACGACCCGCATCGTCGTTACCCGGGACCGGATAAGTGATGCCTTCTGGGTTCGAGTTCGAATCGAGGATCGCAGCAACAGGGATACCCAAACGACGAGCTTCCTGGATTGCAATAGCTTCGCGGTTGGTATCGATCACGAAGATCAGGTCGGGAATGCCGCCCATATCCTTGATACCACCAAGGTTACGCTCAAGCTTTTCACGCTCACGGTCCATGAACAGACGCTCTTTCTTGGTCAAGCCATTCGCGGCTTCTGAACCGAGAATTTCTTCAACCTTGCGCAGGCGCTGGATGGAGTTGGAAATTGTTTTCCAGTTGGTGAGCATACCGCCGAGCCAACGTGCATTCACGAAGTACTGGGCAGAGTTGCGAGCAGATGTTGCAACAGCTTCCTGTGCCTGACGCTTTGTACCAACGAGAAGAACACGGCCACCGTTTGCAACAGTGTCGCTGACAGCCTTCAACGCCTGGTGGAAAAGCGGCACAGTCTGTGCCAGGTCAATGATGTGAATATCGTTGCGTACACCAAAGATGTACTGACCCATGCGCGGGTTCCAACGATGCTTCTGGTGACCAAAGTGAACACCAGCTTCGAGAAGCTGACGCATATTGATATCTGGAAGAGCCATTTGCTCTATCTCCTGGGTTTTCCGGTTATGACCTCCGCAAGTGGGTGTGAACGGTCGAAACCGTCACCGGAAGGAAGACACGATAAATCGATCTTCCGCCCCTTGCGTGTGGAATGGGCGCCTTATATGCGCGGGATCGTCAAAATTCAAGCCCTAACGCGCCGAATTCGACCAGTGATGAGGTTTTCAAATGAACGAAAGAACATGTTCCATGAAAACTGCCAAAAGCGCGCGCTTATTTTCGAGTGAAACACTTAGGCAATCTGAACATCGGTCACGCCGGGTACAGCTTTCAACGCGCCCGCGATTTCAGGGGACAAGCGGAAGCGCCCGGGCAACTTGACCTCAACCTCACGCTCACCATTTTCCAACATCACGACAACCGTGACATCCCCTTCCCCGCGCACCGAAAGTTGCTTGGCAAGACTGGAGATCGGACGCTCATCGCGAACGAAGACGGTCATACTCTTTTGAACCCTCGCAACCATCTTCTCGATCGGATCAACCTGCTCAATACGGATCGAGGGCTCATCATCACGCATGTCAGAGCCAACGAGAATAATCATCGACCGTCCAGGCTCCAGAACATCGCGGAACTGCTCAAGCTTTTCGCGAAACAACAGACCCTCGAACTGGCCGGTAGAATCGGAGAAGCGTACAATACCCATCTTCATTCCGGTCTTGGTCTTGCGCTCCTGTTTGGAAATCACCGTACCGGCAAGCCTACCTGCTGACGCGCCTTTCTTCACCGCTTCAGCAAACTTGGACCACGGCTGAACCCGCATCTTCTCCAAAATTTCGCTGTATTCATCCAAGGGGTGCGAGGACAGGTAAAACCCGATGGCAGCATGCTCGCGCTGCAGTTTCTCCTCTGAGCGCCAGTTGGCAGCATCCGACAATTGCAACGGTTCTTCACTGTCGCTGCCACCGAAGAGCTCATTTTGGCCAAGGGCACGGTTTTCTTCTGTGCGTTGAGCCAATCCAATGATCCGGTCCAGCCCTTCAAGAATTCGGGCCCGGTTGGGCTCCAACTCGTCAAAGGCTCCGGCAGCAACCAGGTTTTCAAGTGTTCTCTTGTTCAGCTGACGCGCAGAAACCCGCCGAGCAAAATCACCTAGACTGCTAAACGGTCGCTCACCACGCGCCTCGGCAATATGTTCCACCGCCTGTTCGCCGACACCTTTGATCGCGCCCATCGCATAGAGGATCTGACCGTCCTGAACATCGAAGAAGACCTGTGACCGATTGATCGAGGGCGGCACAACCTCAACACCCATGCGGCGGCATTCCTGTCGAAAGTCGCCAAGCTTCTCGGTATTGCCCATATCAAGTGTCATGGAGGCTGCCATGAACTCGACCGGATGGTTCGCCTTCAGCCAGGCCGTATGATAGGACACCAGCGCATAAGCTGCCGCATGCGACTTGTTAAAGCCGTAGTTTGCAAACTTTGCCACCAGATCAAAGATCGACCCGGCCTGGTTCTTGTCGATACCGCGCTCTACCGCACCTTCCATGAAGCGAGCACGCTGTACCTCCATCTCGGCAGCGATCTTCTTACCCATCGCACGGCGAAGCAAATCCGCTTCCCCAAGTGAGTAACCGGACAGGACCTGAGCGATCTGCATCACCTGTTCCTGATAGACGATGATGCCATTGGTTTCCGACAGGATCGGTTCAAGCAGAGGATGAAGGCAGTCCATCTCCTGTTCGCCATGCTTCACCGCGTTATAGACCGGGATATTTTCCATCGGACCCGGACGATAAAGCGCCACAAGCGCAATAATATCTTCGAACCGGTCAGGTTTCATTCCCGCGATTGCGCGGCGCATGCCCTGACTTTCCAACTGGAAGACGCCGAAGGTCTCACCCTTTGCCAAGAGCTCATATGTCGGCTCGTCATCAATCGGCAAACCCGCCACATCGATGGAAATGCCACGTCGCTCAACAAGCTTGACCGCCGTATCAATCACCGTCAGCGTCTTCAGTCCGAGAAAGTCGAACTTTACCAGACCGGCATCTTCGACCATCTTCATATTGAACTGGGCCACCGGCATGTCAGAGCGCGGATCGCGGTAAAGTGGAACCAGCTGCTCAAGCGGCCGATCGCCGATCACCACGCCGGCGGCATGGGTCGAAGCGTGTCGATAAAGCCCTTCAAGTTTCTGGGCCATATTGAGAAGCTTGTCGACGATCTCCTCTTCCTTGGCCGCCTGTCGCAGCCGAGGTTCGTCTTCGATCGCCTGACCCAGCGTCACAGGATTGGCAGGATTGGCAGGCACGAGCTTGCACAGACGGTCAACCTGGCCATAGGGCATCTGCAACACTCGGCCCACATCGCGCAGTACCGCGCGCGCCTGCAGCGAACCAAAGGTAATAATCTGCGCCACCTGCTGGCGGCCGTATTTCTCCTGAACGTAGCGAATAACTTCTTCACGTCTTGCCTGACAAAAGTCGATGTCAAAATCAGGCATAGAGACACGTTCGGGATTGAGAAAGCGCTCGAACAGAAGAGAGAACCGCATGGGGTCGAGATCGGTGATGGTCAGGGACCAGGCGACCAGCGAGCCTGCACCAGACCCACGACCGGGGCCGACCGGAATATCATGCGCCTTCCCCCACTTGATGAAGTCCGCAACGATCAGAAAGTAGCCCGGGAACTTCATCCGCTCGATGATGCCAAGCTCGTAGTCCAGCCGGTCCCAATAGTCCTTTTCTTCCAGATCAGGCGCCAGGCCATGGGCATCCAGACGGGCCTGCAGGCCTTCACGCGACTGTCGGCGCAGCTCTTCGACCTCAGCCTTTTCGGCTTCTGCAGGATCAGCATCCGCTCCCGCGAAACGCGGCAGGATCGGGTCGCGGCGCAAGGGGCGATAGCTGCAGCGCTGCGCGATCTCGATGGTCGAATGCAACGCTTCGGGAAGGTCTGAGAACAACTCGACCATTTCAGCGCGAGACTTGAAATAATGTTCAGGGGTCAGCTTGCGCCGATCCTCCTCAATCACAACGCGGCCTTCCGCGATACAAATCAACGCATCATGTGCCTCATAGTCTTCGCGCACCGCGAAGAAGGCTTCATTGGTCGCCACAATGGGCAGACCCAGATCATAAGCCAGGTCGAGAAACGCAACTTCGGTACGTTTTTCAACCTCCATGCCATGGCGCTGAATTTCAACATATGTACGGGTCGGGAAATGATGAGCCAAGAGCTCGAGACGATCGCGCGCGATCTTCTTGCGTCCGCCCAAAATCGCTTTGCCGATCGGACCATTCGCCCCACCCGTCAAAACGATCAAACCAGCAGATTTTTCGAAAAGATAGTCCGAGGTCACATGAGGCCGCAGACCGGTGTCCGTATCCAGGAACGCCCTTGAAGACAATTCCATCAGGTTCATGTAACCTCGTTCATTGGAGGCCAGCAGAACCAGTTCAAAGAGCTCTGGCTCGCGCCGACCACCCTCGCCTTCAGCATCTTCAAAGGCCACCAAAAGCTGGCAGCCAATAATCGGCTGAATACCATCTCCCCAACACTTGCTGGAGAACTCCTGCGCACCGAACAAATTGCCACTGTCCGTGATCGCCAGGGCTGGCTGCTCATCAGCACCAGCCAACTTGAGAAGTTTTTTGATCGGCAGCGCACCCTCAAGCAATGAGAGCGCGGAATGAACACGAAGATGGACAAAGCCGATTTTGTCGGCGTCGGCAGCAACTGTCGCAGCCCCACCATTCACCGCCACAGACGAACCTGGCGCATCATTTGAAGAACTGGAAAGGGAGGACATGGCAACGTCTCGTGAACAAGGAGCGTGACACTCACGCCACGGATGATTGGAATCAATCCCGAGTGAACCGTCTTGCACACCTCATGTCGAGGCACAAAACCAAATCAGGACAATTCTTCACCGCTGTCCACTACCAAGCGCTCATAAATGCTCACCGAACACCTTGAAGTCCAAACCAAATCCCGAGCCATTAGGCCCAAGAGGCGAGCCACCGATCAGCGGATCGCCATCAGAACATCGCCCCAAACGGCGAGAGTTGCACAGAACGCAACAACAGAACTCAAAGCGGCAAAGTCACGTGCAATATGGATCATCTGACCCTCCAACAAGCTATTCAACGACCTTGAGTGCATTATGTTCTATTTATGTTCCTTTTGCAATCCCCTTTTGTTCTTTTTGTGTTACCGACTTTCCGGTAAATGCAGTCATTTGATTTTACAGAATATTTTGGTTTCCGGTACTTGTCACAAGCACCTAGAACACGACCGATCGGTTAAATGCGCTGTTCGGACACTGCCATCTTCTGACAGCTGGCTACAGCTGGAAGCCAACCACCTGCCCATCACTCAATGTGACACAGCGATCCATCCGGGCCGCCAGATCCATATTGTGGGTCGCAAACAAGGCGGCAACTCCGGAAGCCTTGACCAGCGCCTTGAGCGCATCAAACACATAGTGCGCAGTGTCCGGATCGAGATTGCCCGTCGGCTCATCCATCAAAAGGACTTTTGGCGCATTGGCAACGGCTCTCGCGATGGCAACACGTTGTTGCTCCCCACCGGACAATTCGGAAGGCCTATGACTGCCGCGTTCTCCAAGACGCATGTAATCCAAAAGCTCCTGGGCGCGCACGGAAGCTTCCTTGCGCGAAAGCCCGGCGATCATCTGCGGCATCATGATGTTCTCAAGAGCTGTGAACTCAGGCAGCAAGTGATGAAACTGATACACAAAACCGATATCGGTACGGCGCACCGCAGTGCGCTCTTCATCATCGAGTTCCGCGCAATTGATAGACCCGATCAGAACAGCCCCTTCATCAGGATGCTCAAGAAGACCGGCAATATGCAGCAATGTCGACTTGCCCGTGCCGGATGGAGCGACCAGCGCCACCATCTCACCCGGCTGAATGGCAAAATTCACATCCTTGAGAATACGCAACTCGCGCTCACCTTCATCGAACGTGCGAGACACGCCCTTGAGGGCCATCGCAGCCGTAGCGAAGTTTGGAACCGGTTGATTTTGTGTCATCTCTAATTACTCGCGGGTCACTCGTATCTCAGAGCTTCGACGGGATCGAGCCGTGCGGCGCGCCATGCAGGATAAAGCGTTGCCAGAAGCGACAGAACCAAGGCCATAACCAGCACGGTCACGGTTTCACCGGAATCCAGATCTGCAGGCAGCTTGGACAGGAAGTAAAGCGTTGGGTCGAACAGCTGCGTTGAGGTCAGCCAGGAAACAAATTGTCGGATGCTCTCAATGTTGAGGCACACCAACAGCCCCAAGAGAAATCCGGCGATGGTGCCTACAAACCCGATGCTGGCACCGGTGATCAGGAAAACCCGCATGATCGAGCCCTTAGTCGCACCCATTGTTCGCAAGATCGCGATGTCCCGCCCCTTGTCCTTCACCAGCATGATCAGTCCCGAAATAATGTTCAGCGCAGCAACAAGCACAATCAGGGTCAGGATAATGAACATCACGTTCCGCTCGACTTCCAGGGCGGAGAAAAACGTCACATTGCGTTGGCGCCAGTCCGTTACATAGGCAGAACGTTCAATCGAGTTCTCGATGAGGCTGCCCAGACCATCAATGCGATCGGGATCCAGTACATAAACTTCAACGCCGGTCGCCTGACCGTCCATGTTGAAATACTCCTGCGCTTCCAGAAACGGCATGAAGGCAAAAGAGCTGTCGTATTCACTCATACCGATTTCAAAGATCGCAGAAACCGGATAGCCCTTTGAGCGCGGCGTCACACCCATCGGCGTTACATTGCCACGCGGGATGGTGATGGTGACCATGTCGCCACGAGTGACGCCGAGCTTTTGCGCCATCCGGGATCCGATGAGGATGCCCGAACCGGCATCAAAGTCATCCATCGAACCGTTGATGATATTCTCTGAAATCAAGGGAACGCGCTGCAGGTCCGTCTGCATGAGACCACGCACCAACCCGCCAAGATTGCCCGAGGGACCGGAGACGAGCGCCTGGCCTTCAACAAAAGGCATCGCACTGACGACATCGGGAAGGTCCTCGATGCGCGTCGCGACTTCCTTGTAGTCCGTCAGAGGAGAATCGATGGGCTGCACCAGCAAGTGACCGTTGATGCCAAGGATCTTGGTCAAAAGCTCGCTGCGAAAACCATTCATCACCGCCATGACGATAATCAAGGTTGCCACGCCCAGCATAATACCGACAAAAGAAAAGCCGGCGATCACGGAAATAAAGGTCTCACGACGACGGGAACGCAAATACCTTCCCGCGATCATCCATTCGAAAGCGGCAAAGGGCCTGGTGCTCTTCACCGCAATCGTATCATCTGCATCCAATTGGTCCTGCGACGGCATTTTGTGCCTCAGCCCTTCGTTCATCACGAATCGTTATGCTGCGAGGATCAACGAGCAAACTCAAACCGTCAATGCTGAGACCAGTTTGTTGAAGGTTGCTTCTGGGGACAGCATCTCTTTTTCTCCAGAACGCCGATCCTTGACCTCAAACAGACCATCCTTGAGGCCGCGCGGGCCACCAACGACCTGGAACGGCAGACCAATCAGATCCATCGTTGCAAACTTTGCGCCTGCGCGATTGTCAGTATCATCGTAAAGCACTTCAATACCAGCAGCTTCGAGTTTGGCATAAAGGTCTTCACAGGCACTGTCGGTCAGCTCATCACCGACTTTCAAATTCACCACGCCAACATGGAACGGAGCAACAGAAGCTGGCCATACAATGCCGTCATCGTCGTGGTTCGCTTCAATGATCGCACCAAGCAAACGCGACACGCCGACACCGTAAGACCCCATATGAACCGGCACTTCCGTACCATCCGCGGTCGCGACTTTCGCCCCCATTGGAGCGGAGTATTTGGTACCGAAATAGAAGGTCTGCCCAACTTCGATACCGCGCGCCGAAATTCGCTTGTCTTCCGGGACACTGTTCTCGAATTCTGTCATGTCGACAACATCTTCTGTCGCCGCATAATCTGACGTCCAGTCAGCCACAATCGGGCTCAGGTCAGAGTCGAAGTCGACATCCTCACCTGGAACAGCTTTTTCGAGATAATCTGAATGGCAATAAACGGCGCTTTCACCGGTATCAGCCAGAACGATGAACTCGTGGCTCAAATCACCACCAATCGGACCGGTTTCTGCACGCATCGGAATGGCCGTCAGACCCATGCGCTTGTAGGTCCGCAAATAAGCAACAAACATCCGATTGTAGGATTCAACCGCAGCGTCCTGGTCCAGATCGAAGGAATAGGCATCCTTCATCAGGAATTCACGCCCGCGCATCACACCAAAGCGTGGACGCACTTCGTCGCGGAACTTCCATTGAATGTGATAAAGGTTCAACGGCAGGTCCTTGTAGGAGCGCACGTTGGACCGGAAGATATCGGTGATCATCTCTTCGTTTGTCGGACCAAACAGCATGTCGCGATCATGACGGTCGGTAATGCGCAGCATTTCCTTGCCGTAGGCATCATAACGCCCGCTTTCACGCCACAAGTCGGCCGACTGAATAGTCGGCATCAGAAGCTGCACTGCCCCTGCCCGCGCCTGTTCTTCTTCAACAATACGCTCGATCTTGCGCAGCACCTTCAGTCCCAGCGGAAGCCAGGAGTAAATACCGGCAGACTGCTGTCGGATCATGCCAGCCCGCAACATCAGCCTATGCGAAACAATTTCAGCTTCCTTCGGCGTTTCTTTGATAATAGGCAAAAAATATCGGGACAGACGCATGGAATTTCTCTCGAACTAGGAGCATCGACGTGAAGCGCAGTGAAACCGCAAGGTGAGCCAAAAAACAAGTCCCTGAATGCTGATACATCCAGTTTTTTATCAGGCAGAACCAAGGGCGACGGGTAAGCAGCTTATCGCAAAATCCAGGGTAAACCTTTTGCAACAAAAAGTGGCACTATTATAGGCAGGCGCAAATATTACGCTAAGGCTAACAAAGTGGTGACAAGACATTTTTGTTGCGCTATCGTCATAAAACATAACAAGAGGTTGCAGGTGAAAGCCTTGCAATTCTACAAAACGCGATCTGAGTCTTGGGAGGAAGTACCCTCCGGCGCATCTCTTAGGAGATCCGCAGCCGACCTTGAAAGAACCCCCACGTTCTACAAGGGTAAAGAGGGAAATTGGACGCGGAACTCAAAGAGACAGGGCTCACGCCCTGTTTTTTTTTGACTGCATTTTTGGCGCTACTGCCTTCAAACGCTCATCTATGATGAAGTTGCGAAAGCGCGATCGCCAACATAAGCGTTCAGGCTTCCCCTCAAGTCGCAGACTTCAATTTCGCGTCGAAACCAACCAACAATTCCAGATACTCTCTTAAGTTGCATGTTCAGGAAACAGGAACTTTCCGCCAACAAAAAAGGCAATCGCGCTTACAAAAACAGCAATACCTGCAAAGGTTGCTACTGCAGAAAAGCCGAAAGATTGAAAAACCGGACCCAAAATAAACGGTCCAATGAAAACGGAGCCATATGTAACGGCGCTGTTGAGGCCAAGAACCGCCGCGCGCGCGTTGGCCGCCTGCTTGTTCAGAAGTACGATCAGGGCGTTGACGGCGAACTGGTTCAGGACGCCCCACAGGAACGTTACGCCCAATGCCGCCGGTACACTTTGGATCGCAAGGTTCCAGGCAAAATAGTCAATGCCAATGGCCACCAGCACGAGCGCCAAATAGGCTCGCCCGAGCTTGGGTGAAAAGCGCGCGATGTAAAGTCCAGCAAGGCCAAAGCCAGCGCCGTAGACCAAAACAAACAGCCCTGCCTCTGTCGCGCTCAAGTCAAGCGAAACACGGAGACCTTCACCAAAAAACGCATAGCAGCCATAAAACGCCGACATATACCCCAGCACAATGCAAAGCAGAAAAGCAACGCCCGGCAAGCGCAGCGCTCTATATGGATTTGTCCGTTTCCCGGACCTCGGCAAATCTCCGGGAATGGACCCGACGAAGCTCGCGGCAACAAGAAAGCAGATGAATGCAAGGCCTCCATAGACCGGACGCCATCCGAGATACTCAGTGATCGCTGCTGATATTGGAACAGCAGCGACAAGCGACAGCGCCCAGCCTGTCAAAACGAACCCGAGACGCGAAGCCTCTTGCCCAGGGGCGGCTGTTGCCATGGCAGTCGCATAAATCCCAGGCAGAAGAATACCCACAGCCAAACCGGCAACGCCCTGCCCCAAGCAAAGCTGCACCCAATGCGTCGATGCCAGGCAGATCAACTGGCCAAGGCCAAGCAGCAACGATGCCCCGGCAAGGGTCCACCGCGCACCATAGACATCAGACACCGGCGCCAGAAAAAGCGCGGATAGGGCTGTTGCCGCACCAAAGGATGAGATTGCCCACGCAATCTGCAAAGGTGTGCTGTCCAATGAGATCGCCACCACACTCAAAATGGGACTCAAAATGAATGCGTTGGATCCAACCAGAACAACTCCGGCCATCAAGACCAGGGTCTGAAAACGCTTTATGAAATCAGAAATCAACTGCAAACCACCCGTTCGGATAAGAGAAGGAGGACCTTCACTAAAGCCAAAACGTGTCGCAGTGGACCGGGCAACAATTGCAGTTTTAACTACCGCATTGAGGGAGGTGTGAAGATCGAAAGATCAACTAAAGATACACCAGACGTCCGCAAAAAGTAATAGCCGAGGAACACGAGTGTTGCTGCAATTGTAGTCATAACAACCACCCGCAACATATAGGTCTGCTCGGGGGCCCCGGCCTCGCTGCCTGGAACCACTACACCCGCATCTTTTTGCGAACGTTTGCGACCAAACGGCAAGAAGGCAAAGAGCGTGATCCACCAGATCATGAAATAGATGGCAAGCGCGAACCCGATGGACATGATCAAACCTCTTCCAGTTCAATCAGCGTGCCCAAAAAGTCCTTGGGATGCAAAAACAGGACTGGCTTGCCATGGGCACCAATCATCGGCTCACCAGAGCCAAGGACGCGTGCGCCATCTTCCACCAAACGATCCCGCGCATAAGCAATATCGCCCACTTCATAGCAGATATGATGGATACCCCCACCGGGATTGCGTTCAAGGAATTTTTCAATCGGGCTATCAGCGCCAAAGGGTTCCAACAGCTCGATTTTGGTGTTGGGTAGCTTCACAAAGACGACGGAGACGCCATGAGCGGGCAGATCCTGTCGCTGGGAAACAGTCGCCCCCAGCGTATCGCGATACACGCCAGCTGCAGCTTCCAGATCAGGAACCGCTATGGCAACGTGATTCAATCGTCCTAGCATGCTCAACCTCCCTTGGATGCAGCCGATCAGATATTACTCATATCCGGGTGACGAGAACCTGGCAAAGCGTCTTTTTGCCCCAGACATCGAGAACAGCGGCCCGCGCAGCACGGCGAGCAGCCTCACCGACCAGATCCTTATCTTTGCGACGTGCCTTTGGAATGCTTGTCACAGCCCCAACGACAGCCTTGGAGACAATGTCTTCGATCAGCACACCATCATCATCCGTTTCTGGCAATCCCATCAACGACATCTGCGGATCATCCAGAAGTTCACCCTGACGGTTGACGACGAGCGAAATCACGACACCGCCTGCGTAGGACAACTTGCGCCGTTCACGTACGCCAGTGACCTCAGGATCATCCAGTATTGATCCATCCTTGACCAAGATACCATTCGGCGCTTCGTCAATGATCTTGGCTCGGCCAGCGTTCAAGCGGACGATATCGCCATTCTTCGCCCGGACGACTTCCGGAACCTTCATCGACTGGGCAAATTGTGCATGCGCGGCAAGATGCATGGGTTCACCGTGAACTGGCACAACAACCTTGGGCTTCACCAACTTGTAGAGCTGTTCGAGCTCACCGCGTCGCGGGTGCCCAGACACATGAACAAGAGCATCCCCATCTGTGATGATCTCAACGTCGGTCTTGGCAAGATTGTTCATCACCTCACCAATAGCCTTTTCATTGCCGGGAATACCACGAGCGGAAAAGATCACGCGATCGCCTTTTGAAAGACCAATGCTGCGATGCTCCCCGGCCGCAATGCGTGCCAGCGCCGCACGGCTTTCGCCCTGAGAACCGGTACAAAGCAGAACCGTTTTTTCACGCGGCAGATATCCAAAAGCTTCCTCATCATGGAAAGCTGGAAGGCCTTCCAGATAACCAAGTTCCCCCGCGACATCTATGACCCGGTGCATGGAGCGTCCACACACCACAACATCACGCTCACAGGCAGCAGCTGCCTGCGCGATAGATTTGATACGCGCAACATTCGACGCAAAGGTCGTCACCGCGACACGGTGTTTGGCATCTTTCATGACCTTCGTAAGTTCTGCAGCTACATCACTTTCCGACGGGCTGACGCCTTCACGCATCGCATTTGTGCTGTCGCACACGAGAGCCATGACGCCCTCGTCACCAAGCTCTTCAAGCCGTTTGAGATCAATTGCCGGTCCAACGAGCGGATTGTGGTCAATCTTCCAATCACCGGTGTGCAAGACCATGCCAGCTTCGGTCCGTATGGCCAGGGCGCAGGGCTCCGGAATGGAGTGCGTCATGGTGACGAACTCAACATCAAAGGGACCAATCTGATGCCGCTCGCCAGCATTGACGAGCTTGACCGGAATTTCGTCGATATCCGGCTCATGTTCAATCTTCGCCGCAAGCAGACCTGCGGTGAAAGGTGTGCAGTAGATATCAACATTCAGGTAAGGCCAAAGGTGCGCGATTGCACCATAGTGGTCCTCATGCGCATGTGTGATCACCATGCCGACGACATTGTCGATCTCTTCCTCGATGAACTTAATGTCCGGGAAAACAAGATCAATACCCGGCAATTCAGGCCCGGCAAAAGAAACGCCGCAGTCAACGATCAACCAGGACCGGTCGTCTTCCGTACCAACGCCGTAAAGCGCCAAATTCATTCCAATTTCGCCTACGCCGCCGAGCGGCAGAAAGACGATATCCTTGTTGGCAGAAGCCATTCAAAACTCCAAAATCGAAAGCAGTCAGACGGTTTTCAAAACATCGATCACGACCTGTGATCGTTCAAAAACACATCCCCTGCATAAATTGTCTCACGGCGTCCATTCTCCAGCCCCAGAACGAGATGTCCTCCCGCATCCAGACCAAGGAATGTGCCTGTCATTTCCTGTTCGCCATTGCGAACCGTAATATCTTTGCCTCGGTGAACCGCACGTGCGTCCCATTCACGGCGCACAGCGTCAAATCCACCATCGGGCTCCCAAGTCTTCATCCAATGTTCAATGCTGACAGCCAATGCGTCGAACAGGCGTTCAGGCTCTACACGAAAGCCAAGCGCACCGAGATCAGTGGAATCATAAAGGGCAATGTCCGGATGACTGGTGCAATTCACACCAATTCCCAGAACGACAGCTTTCCGCCCTCCAGGTAGCGTTTCCGCCTCCAGAAGGATGCCAGAAAGCTTTGCTCCACTGACCAGTAGATCATTCGGCCACTTCAAGCCAGCCAATTGATAAGAACCGGTCACAGAGTCAACCGCCTGCGCCAGCGCGACCGCCGCCAGAAGCGGCAACTCGCCAACCCGCTCAGCCGGTGTCGGATCGACCAACAACAGTGAGGCAAACAGGTTTCCACGGCTTGAAGTCCAGGGACGTCCACGTCGGCCTCGCCCGGATGTTTGCTCCTGAGCGACAACCCACAACCGGCCGGGATCGCCTTCGCGCGCACGCTCAAATGCCAAGGTGCTGGTAGAAGGCACCGACTGATGCCATTCAACACGCAAGCCCGGCACACCAGGTACCGGGCTTGCGTCAAACGTATCCGTGTCTGATGAAATCAGAACAGTGCTCCTGCAGCCGCGCTTGCAGCTTCAACAATCGGTCCTGGTTTGAAGGCGAAGAAGATCACAAACAAACCCGAAAGACCCAATACGAAGCGAAGCTCCATTGGCATTGGTTCAAAAGGCTCTGTCGCCTCATCAAAGAACATCGTCTTGATGACACGCAAGTAATAGTAAGCGCCAACAACAGACAGAACCACACCGAGAACAGCGAGCGGATAGAGCCCAGCCTCAACAGCAGCGGAGAAAACGTACCACTTGGCGAAAAAGCCAACGAATGGTGGAATACCAGCCAACGACCACATGAGGATCGCCAACAGGATCGCCATTGGCAAATTGGATTTCCAAAGACCGGCAAGATCGCTGATTTCTTCGACCATTCCGTCCTTGCGGCGCATCGACAACACACAGGCAAAGGCACCGAGCGTCATCGCCATATAAGCGGTCATGTAGAAGACCACGCCTTCAACGCCAGGCTCCGTGCCAGCTGCAAGACCAACCAGCGCATAGCCCATGTGGCCAATCGAAGAATAAGCCATCAGTCGCTTGATGTTCGTCTGTCCAATTGCAGCGAAGGACCCGAGAGCCATCGACGCCAATGCAACGAACACAAGGACCTGCTGCCATTCATGCGTGATCGGCTCAAAACCACCGACGACCACACGCACAAGCATACCCATCGCAGCCACTTTTGGCGCAGCTGCAAAAAACGCCGTCACAGGGGTCGGAGCACCTTCATAAACGTCAGGCGTCCACATATGGAACGGAACAGCAGAAATCTTGAACGCCATCCCCGCCAACATGAACACCATGCCGACAATAAGTCCGATTGACACCGGCTCATGCGCCAGCGTGTGAGCGATCTCGGTGAAGCCAACCTGGCCGGTAAAACCATAGACCAAGGACATACCGTACAGCAGCATGCCGGAAGACAGGGCACCAAGGACAAAATACTTCAGACCTGCTTCTGTAGAGCGAATGGAGTCCCGGTTGATGGCAGCGACCACATAAAGCGCCAGACTCTGGAGTTCCAAGCCGAGATAAAGCGCGATCATGTCGTTGGCAGACAACATCAACATCATACCAACTGTCGCCAGAACGATAAGCACCGGATATTCAAAGCGATCGAAATTCTGCGATTTGGCAAATGCCCACGACATCGCGATTCCGAAGAACGATCCGATGAGCACCAGGAACTTCATGTAATAGGCAAATTGGTCAAGCACGAATGCGCCGCCAAAAGTCTCACCAAGCTGGGCGTAAGGCAGAACCAGAATGGCGGTCACCGCAATAAGGCCCATTGAGATCCCGTTGACGAGGAAGTTGACCCCTGCCCCGCCGAAAACACCGATCATCAGCAAGACCATCGCGCCGATGGCCAGGAAGATCTCCGGAAGAACCGGCATGAGATCAGGCAATTGTGTCATGTCAGACATTCGCTTTCATCTCGTCCTTGGTACTCAATGCGCTGTGACAGCATGCTGGAGGTTTCCAGCTGCGTCCAAGGCGACATTGTATTGAGTGATTAGGTTTTCCACCGCGCCCTGCGTCACATCCAGGATCGCCATCGGATAAACACCGAAGAAGATTGTCAGAATGATCAACGGAACAAGCAGGAATTTCTCGCGCAGGTTCAGATCCAGGATTGCCTTCAGGCTCTCTTTCTCAAGTGCACCGAAGACAACACGGCGGTAGAGGTAAAGCGCGTAGGCTGCCGACAGGATCACGCCCGTTGTTGCAAAGAAGGCAACCCAGGTGTTGGCTTCGAAGGCGCCCATCAGGGTCAGGATTTCACCGACAAAGCCCGATGTGCCTGGGAGACCGACGTTGGCCATTGTGAAAATCAAGAAGGCAACAGCGTATTTCGGCATCCGGGACACCAGGCCACCGTAAGCAGAAATCTCACGCGTATGCATCCGGTCATAGATCACACCAACACACAGGAAGAGTGCGCCCGAAACGATACCATGTGACAGCATCTGGAACACCGCGCCCTGCAGGCCTTGTGAATTCACCGTGAAGATACCCATGGTCACATATCCCATGTGGGCAATCGACGAATAGGCGATCAGCTTCTTGATGTCTTCCTGGGCCAGAGCCACCAGTGAGGTGTAAATGATCGCAATCACCGAGAGGGTGAACACCAGAGGTGCGAACATATCACTGGCAAGCGGGAACATCGGCAAGGAGAAGCGCAGGAAGCCATAGCCGCCAAGCTTCAGCAAGATACCGGCCAGAATAACCGAACCTGCTGTTGGAGCTTCCACGTGCGCATCCGGCAACCAGGTATGCACCGGCCACATCGGCATCTTGAC
>JABXHV010000076.1 GCA_013373445.1 Paracoccaceae bacterium
GCATCACGCGCGACAACCTGTTCATGCGCATGAAGGATGAAGAATGGGATCAGGTGATTGAAGTCAACCTGAACTCGGGCTTCCGTCTGTGCCGTGCCGCCATCAAGGGCATGATGAAGCGCCGCAGCGGCCGCATCATCGGTATCGCGTCTGTTGTTGGTGTGACCGGAAACCCGGGCCAGACCAACTACGCAGCGGCCAAGGCTGGTATGATCGGCATGTACAAGTCCTTGGCGCGCGAAGTGGCCAGCCGCAACATTACGGTCAACACAATCGCACCGGGTTTCATTGAAACAGCGATGACTGATGCGCTGAACGAAAAGCAAAAAGAATCGATCCTGGGATCGGTTCCGGCAGGTCGTTTGGGCACTTCTGAAGAAATTGCAGCAGCAGCCTTGTTCCTGGCAAGTCAGGAAGCTGGCTACGTTACGGGCCAAACCATCCATGTAAACGGTGGTATGGCGATGATTTAATTGGCAAATCGAGTTTTTTGCCAATAGTTTTCCCGACTTTCGATTGGAAGCTGGGACTGGCTGGTCAAGGTGTATAAAGTGTGATACCTAGCCGCCGATTGTTCCTCGTCCTCTGTGAGCTATAGTAGCTTGTTTGGGGATGCCAGGGCGTTTAAATCCGCGAAAGCTTCCTTGTCAGTTGTTGGTGAGGTGACTTCGCGAATGCATAGTTCGAGGTTTGGACCAATGGTCATGATGGCTGTCGGTTGGATCTCAGCGTGACGATAACTCAAGGAAGTAAATGATGAGCGATATCGCGGATCGTGTAAAAAAAATCGTGATCGAACACCTCGGTGTTGAAGCAGACAAGGTTGTTGAAGGCGCAAGCTTCATCGACGATCTTGGTGCAGACAGCCTCGACACTGTTGAGCTGGTAATGGCTTTTGAAGAAGAGTTCGGCACAGAAATTCCGGACGATGCAGCAGAGACTATCCTCACCGTTGGTGATGCTGTTAAGTTCCTTGAAAAGAACGCTGGCTAACAAGCCGGTCTTGACGGAAAAGAACGGGCAGGTTCTTGCTGCATAGCAAAGACCTGCCCGAACCAAAGTGCGGGTTCATGAGGCGCGTTGTAATTACAGGACTGGGCATGGTGTCTCCGCTTGGCGGAAACGTTGATGTCACTTGGAAAAACATTCTTGAAGGCAAGAGTGGCGCTGGCCGCATCGAAAACTTCAAGGTTGACGATATTACTTGTCAGATTGCAGCGCAGATCCCACGTGGAGCGACTGAAGACGGTGCGTTCAACCCGGACGACTGGATGGAAGTCAAAGAGCAGCGCAAGGTTGATGAGTTCATCGTTTTCGCCATTGCAGCTGCCGAACAGGCTCTCAAGGACAGTGGTTGGAAGCCTGAAAAATATGAAGACCAGATCCGCTCCGGTGTGCTCATCGGTTCCGGTATTGGCGGTCTGCAGGGCATTGAGCGCGCAGCGCACATCCTTGCTGACAAAGGCCCACGTCGCCTCTCCCCATTCTTTATTCCTGGCCGCCTGATCAATCTGGCTGGAGGCTACGTCTCCATTCAGCATGGTCTGAAGGGCCCGAACCATGCGGTTGTGACAGCATGTTCGACTGGAGCGCACGCCATTGGTGATGCTGCCCGTCTTGTTGCCCTTGGCGATGCTGAAGTGATGGTCGCAGGTGGAACCGAATCTCCGGTCTGCCGCCTGTCGATTGCCGGTTTTGCATCCTGCCGCGCGCTGACAACAAACTTCAATGACGATCCGACCCGCGCTTCGCGTCCCTATGACAAGGACCGCGACGGGTTCCTCATGGGTGAGGGTGCCGGTATCGTTGTTCTCGAAGAATATGAACACGCCAAGGCGCGTGGCGCCAAGATTTATGCTGAAGTTGTCGGCTATGGCATGTCAGGCGACGCTCACCACATCACGGCCCCTGCCGAAGATGGTGACGGCGCCTATCGCTGCATGGAAGCCGCGCTCAAGCGCGCTGGTATCAGCGCTGGCGACGTTGACTATGTCAACGCGCATGGCACGTCCACTCCGCTCGGCGATGAAATCGAACTCGGTGCGATCACACGTCTGGCTGGTGATGCCGCGCCCAAGCTGACAATGTCCTCGACCAAGTCGTCGATAGGGCACCTCCTGGGCGCAGCTGGCGCGGTTGAGGCCATCTTCTCGGTTCTGGCAATCCGCGACAGCATTGCACCGCCAACCATCAACCTCGACAACCCTTCGGTTGAAACCGAGATTGATCTGGTCGCGCACAAGGCCAAGAAGATGAACATCGACTATGCGCTCTCGAACTCCTTCGGGTTCGGCGGCACAAACGCGTCTCTTGTCTTCAAGAAAGTGGCCAACTAAGCCATTTTGAACGGTCATTTCCCGCTGTCTGGAAGGTTCCAGGCAGCGGTTTTCTTCATGAGCTGGGGGTGAGCCTCAATACCTCCTTGAAATTGCCTGAAACTTTTCGTTCTCTGTTCCTTCAAGATCGGAACCGTGCCCATCAGGAGGGGCGTTTAAATGCGCATCAAACCGAAGAGTCCGCGGGAAGCGATCCAGCCGGAGCCAGCACCTGCACCGCCGCCGCGCTCGCGTCATGTGCGCAATCCGATCGTTATCTTGATCAACTTGCTCATCACCGTTGCCGTGCTCGGCGTGATCGGAGTTGGCACCGCGCTTTATTTCGGCCAGCAGGTATTTGAAGAAGCCGGCCCACTTCAGAACGAGCAGACGGTTATCATCGCGTCAGGCTCTGGACTGTCCGGAATTACCCAGCGCCTCAAGACCCAGAATGTCATTGAGGATAACCTCTTCGACGAGTTGGTTTTCAACCTCGGTGTCCGCTTCTACAAGAACACAACGCGTCTGAAAGCTGGTGAATATGCTTTTGAACCCGGTGTGAGCATGAAGCAGGTCATGGAAGACCTGGTATCGGGTAACGCCGTCACCCACGCCGTGACCATTCCTGAGGGCTGGTCAACAATTCAGATCATTGAACGCGTGCGAGCCAACACCACTTTGGTTGGCGAGATCACTGATGTTCCTGAAGAAGGCGCGTTGTTGCCTGAGACTTATGCCTTCACCCGCGGCACCACCCGCCAGCAGATCATTGACCAGATGCGCGATGCTCAGACCAAGCTCTTGGCCGACATTTGGGCACGCCGCAGCGAAGACTTGCCAATCGAAAGCCCGGAAGAACTCGTCGTTCTGGCAAGCGTGGTGGAAAAGGAAACCGCCAAGGCTGATGAACGACCACGTGTTGCTGGCGTCTTTGTAAATCGCCTCAACAAGGGTATGCGTCTCCAGTCCGATCCGACCATTCTCTACGGTCTTTACAAGGGGGAAGCCTGGACGAAGGATCGTTCTGCGATCAAACAGTCTGAGCTGCGCAAGGAAAACCCTTATAACACCTACCAGATCAATGGTTTGCCTCCCGGGCCAATCGGTAATCCCGGCCGTGCGGCCATGGAAGCCGTCGCCAATCCGTCCCGCACCAAGGATCTTTACTTCGTCGCAGACGGGGAGGGTGGACACGCCTTCGCCGAGGACTACGCTGGTCACCAGGCCAATGTGCGCAAATGGCGCGAGCATGAGCGTAAGATGCGTGCAGAGCAAAAGGCCAAACAGGACGAAGAGGCTGCTCAGTCCGCAGATTGATGCTGCTGAGCGCTGGCGCTGGATATCGTCCCAAATCAGCTTCTCTGCCATTGTCGGTGCAGGCGAAGCGGGACGATTGCGGTCTTGAGGGGCTGCTGCGCCGTCTGGTGTTTCTCGAGAAAGGGATTTTGATGTCACTTGCCAGTATGACGGGTTTTTCAAGGGTAGCAGGAGAATCCGGGAACGTTCGCTGGACCTGGGAGCTGCGATCAGTCAATGGCAAGAACCTGGATGTGCGTATTCGCATCCCGGCCGGTCTTGAGGGACTTGAGCAGAAAATTCGCGAGAAATGTTCTGCGGCCCTCAAACGTGGTTCCGTCTCCGTTGGTCTTTCCATGCGCCGCGATGAAAGCGAAGCCGTCCTCAGCGTCAACGAAAATGCTCTTGAGGCGGTTCTGGCAGCCGTTGAACTTCTCCAAAAGCGCTTGCCGGAAGTGGCTCCGCCGACCCTCGACGGCATTCTGGCGCAAAAGGGTGTCTTTGAGCTCAAGGAGCCAGAGGAGGACGAAGAAACCCGTGCTGCCATGTTCGAGGCGCTCTTGAGCACGCTTGATACAGCGCTTGTCGAGCTGACCGAAATGCGCCACTCCGAAGGACAGGCGATCACTGCTGTTGTGACGGCGCAAATCGATACAATCGCTGAACTGACACAGCGAGCTGAAAAGCTGCCGGCTCGCACGACGGAAGCCATCAAGGCGCGCCTTGCCAGTCAGGTCGCGGACTTGATGGAAGCTTCGGGAAATGTCCTGGACCCACAGCGGTTGCATCAGGAAGCGGTCATGTTGGCCACCAAGGCAGACATTCGCGAGGAGCTGGACCGGCTTTCCACCCATGTTCAGGCGGTCCGTGAGCTCATCGGGAGTGGAGGCGCAGTGGGGCGCAGGCTCGATTTCCTGGCGCAGGAATTTAATCGCGAGACCAACACACTGTGTTCCAAATCGAATGACGTTGAATTAACGGCAATTGGGCTGGACTTGAAGGCGGTAATCGATCAAATGCGAGAGCAGATCCAAAACCTGGAGTGAGACAAGTCATGCCTGACCCATCAACCCCATCTGTTGGAAGCACTGTTACCGCTGATCGTGCCGAGGAAGAGCGTCGCGGACTGATGCTGGTGCTGTCCTCGCCTTCAGGTGCAGGCAAGTCGACAATCGCGCGCATGTTGCTGGAGAAGGAAAAGGGGCTCGAATTGTCGATCTCCGTGACCACCCGGCCGCGACGTTCCTCTGAAATTGACGGCGTGCACTATCATTTCGTCTCTAAGGAGCGTTTCATTGAAATGCGCGATGGTGGGGAACTGCTTGAGTGGGCCGAAGTGCACGGCAACTATTATGCGACGCCACGTGGCCCGGTCGAAGCGGCCATCGAAGGTGGGCGCGATATCCTGTTTGACATCGATATTCAGGGCACCTTTCAGCTCTATGAAACCATGCGATCTGATGTGGTTTCTATTTTCGTTCTGCCGCCCTCATTGGCTGAAATGAAGAACAGGCTCCGCGGACGCGGTGAAGACGCAGACGATGTGATCCTGCGCCGTATGGAAACCGCTGTTGGCGAGATGAAGCATTGGGTCAAATATGACTATGTCGTCGTCAACGAGAAGCTGGAACGGGCCTATGATTCAGTGCGTTCGATTTTGAAGGCAGAGCGCCACAAGCAAGCACGCTCTTCCGTGATCGCGCCCTTCATAGACGGTTTCGTTTCAGATCTGGAAGAAGCCCTCAAGGCCTGAATTCAACAATTAGCTTTGGTCGAAGGCATTGGCCAATGCCACAAAACCCGGAACGTCGATTTCTTCTGCGCGCGCCGTTGGTTTGAGACCTGCAGCTTCGATCAACGTCTCTGCATCCGGGGTTAGGCTTTTCAGACTGGCCCGGAGCATTTTTCGTCTTTGCCCAAAGGCCGCAGCGGTTACGCGCTCCAAACTCTTGAGTTTGCAGGGCAGGGGCGTTTCTCGGGGTGTCACATGCACCACCGTAGAGGTCACTTTCGGCGGCGGAATAAAGGCCTTCGGGTTGAGGTCAAACAACATGTTGGCCTCGGCTCGCCATCCCGCTAGAACGCCGAGACGACCATAGGCCTTGCTGCCTTGCTTTGCGACGATACGTTCACCGACTTCCCGTTGAAACATCAAGGTCAAAGACGACCAGAACGGCGGCCAGGTATCCACGGTCAGCCAGTTCAGGAGCAGCTGTGTTCCAACATTATAGGGGAGATTGGCAACGATCTTGATCTTGTCGCCACCAGCAAGAGCAACCGGATCAATCTTAAGTGCATCCCCCTCGATGATCTCCAGCCGGCCACTATGATAGGCGGCAATCTCGGATAGGGCCGGAAGACATCGGGTGTCTTTCTCAATCGCCACGACGCGCTTGGCGCCCGCGGCCAAAAGGGCGCGTGTTAATCCTCCAGGTCCCGGCCCAACCTCCAGCACGGTGCAATCTTCCAGAGGCGCTGCAGCGCGCGCTATCCGGCTGGTCAGGTTGAGATCGAGCAGGAAGTTCTGTCCAAGAGACTTCTTGGCATCCAGTCCATGAGCCGCAATGACGTCACGCAGCGGGGGGAGGTCGTCTATTTGGGCCATTAGCGATTACAGGGCGTTCGTGCTGGAAAGAACTGACGCCATGCGCAGAGCCGCAGAAAGGCTGTCTGCCTTGGCTTCACCTGTTCCGGCCAGTGTATAGGCGGTGCCATGATCTGGCGATGTTCTGACAAACGGCAGGCCGAGTGTGACATTCACGGAATCGTCAAACCCGATGGTCTTGGCCGGAACAAGAACCTGGTCATGATACATGCCAAGCGCGCAATCATATTGGGCACGTGCAGACGGGTGAAACATGGTGTCCGCAGGCAAGGGACCGATGGCATTGATCCCGGCAGACCGCAGGGTTTCGAGAGCTGGAATGATCGTCTCCAGTTCTTCGCGACCCATTGTACCGCCTTCGCCTGCATGCGGATTGAGACCGCAGAATGCCAGGCGTGGTTCGGACAGTCCGAAACGTTGCCGCAAATCCCGATCGGCAATTTTCGCTGTTTCTACAATGAGTTCCTGCGTCAGGGTGCTGTGGACAGAGTTGAGTGGTATGTGGATAGTTATGGGGATAACCATCAGGTCCGGCCCCGCAATCAGCATCACCGGCAAGGCCGGCTCAGTCGGCCATAATTCCTTAGCAAGCGCGCCAAGATACTCCGTATGTCCAGGATGAGAGAAGCCTGCGCCGTAAAGCGCGCTTTTGTTGATCGGATTGGTGACCAGCGCGCTCGCCAAGCCATTGTTTACATCTTCGGTACATCTGCGGATGGACTCAATGACGCTCGCCGCCGTCTCCGGCCGTTCAACACCCGGGTGGTCGTCAAAACGATCGCCGGTCTCGACCACTGGCAAAGCCTTTGAAAAGACGCGACAAGCCTCGTCTTGAGTGCTGCTGGTGATCGGTACCTTAAGTCCGAGGCGTTCTGCACGCGCACTCAGGACAGCGACGTTCCCGCGCACATAAAAGGCCGGGATGTTCCGCTTCTTGCGCTCCGCCCAGGCGAGCAGCGTAATGTCGGGGCCAATCCCGGCCGGTTCGCCGCAAGTCACAGCCAGAGGCAGGGTCCCATCAGTCATCCGCTAGCGCTCTACAATCGTCGAGCGTCGGCGTACTTCGTTGAGATAGCGCCGGGACATGGCCTGTCCCTCTTTCTGTCGCAGCTCATTTTCAACTTCGGTGCGTGCAGCAATATCAGACTGCATTTCGCGGCGGTCACAAATGGCGATCATCTCATAGCCGCGGCTTGTTGCTTCCGGCTTGGTCAGGCTGCCGACGCCGAGGTCCTCGATGACCTTGCGCATACCTTCAGGAATCTCTGTTTCCAGCCGTCTGCCAATTGGCTTGACCACGACTTCGCTATATTGGCTCAGGATTGCGCCTTCGGTATCGCAGCCAGTGAAGCTCTTGCGGATCTTGTTGGCCTCGTTGCGGCGCTTCGATTTAAAGCTGTTGCTGGATTTGGCCGGGACAACAACGATAAGCCGCTTCAGGTCGTATTCGATACTGACGTTCTTGTCCTTCATGTCGGACTTGCGCAATGCGGCGATGACGTCACTGTCGTTGATCTTGATCTGTGTCGCAAACCGGCCGCGGACCACTTCTGTCCACGCGAGCTGCGCTTTCAGACGGTCTTTCAGGGTTTGGGGATTAATTCCGCTACGACGCAGGGCTGACGTGAGCTGTGAGGGCGACATTTTCACGTTGCGTGCAATGTTGCCGAATGCGCCATTGACTTCGCTGTCGGAGACCGAAACTCCAACCCTGTTTGCTTCGCCCAACTGGATGCGTTCGTCGATCAGCTCCTGCTTTGCCATCCGCTTGGCAATGGAACCGCTCTTGCGCTGCGTTAGAGTAATCAACCGCGCGCGCTGGGTGATGTCGTAGGTTGTGATAGGTGCATCATTCACGACCACCTCAATAGTCGCCTGTGCAAACGATGTTGTCTGGCAGGCGCCAACAAGCGCTAGGGCGCAAACAATAACCTTGATATGCTTAAGCATAAGTCCTCCGATCAAAGGTTCTTGCTACCGATGATCTCAAGTTGAGCAAACATTCAAAAAGCTCTCGCATACCTGAAGGATTTTTTCAAAGCCAAAGCCGACAGCAAGAACCGAATTGTGATCTGGATCACCATCTCAGCCCTTAAAATGTGGCGACTTATTGTTCTGACAGGCCTTTTGAATACTGCAGATCGCCAAGCGTGCGCAATCCGAAGCGGAAGATCAGTGTTCTGTCTACCGGTTCGCCATTGTTACGGCTTCGATCTTCCGCATATGTCATTGACATGGAGAAGCCTTCATCGTCATAGGCAAGGCCAACGCCGTCCTGAACGATATTGGCGCCTTCCAGGTCATAACGCATGGAGCCGTAAATTCTCCAATTGTCGAACAGCTTCAGGCTCGCCGAGCTGATCAGCTCCTGGCGGTCCTCATTGATGCCCAGATCCGGCTGGGACCCGAGAAAGGCATAGGCAAAGGATGAGACTACAGGACCATAGGTCGCGGAGATTTGCGACTGAAGGCGCTTGAGCGCGAAGTCGTCATCATCAAGACGAGCCTGGGCGCCAAGCTTCACACCATATTGGGTATCAAGGTAGAAACTCGCCACGTAATCCGAAGCACTGGTCTCAAGGCCGGAGTTGAGTGTTGACCCTGAAATGTCCGGCTTTTCATATGAGTTTGTTCCGGAAAGATGGTAAGAACGTCCCGCAAGAGCGCTAAAGTAATAACCGCTGTCCAGCTGCAGTTTGTAACTCAAACCGACGTTCGCGCGGGTTCCGCCCTCAGTGCGGTCAAATCCGGAAAACTTGTCGTAGTCGAACAAGGTGGTCGTATCGAACACGATGCTCTGCGCATCTTCGTTTGGAAGCTCGCCAATCCCATGTTCGTTCGGTCGCGCAATGATTTGGGCAATCGGGGACACAACATGATTGCCGCCATCGAAGGTCGCAATGATAGGAAATTTATACTCGATCCCGGCAGCCGGTGTGAATCGTCCCACGAACGAGCTGCCTGTCAGGTCCGTCACATTCCGATCTGCAGCCGAGAGGAAGAACATGTCTCCGCGTGCATAGACGAAGGGTGTAAAGACCTGACCAATTGGATCAACAAAGGTACGGCGCCAGTCACCCCGAACAGAGAAGCGCGAGAAAGTACCTTCAATTCCGCGGAAACGGTCAATATTCGAGCCAGTTGCCTGAAAGGCATCGGTGTCGGAGCGCGTCAGGGATGTAAAGTTTGCCGTCAGCGACAGTTCACCGTCAACAATCGGGTCCGCAAACACGTAGTCGTAATCCACGACAGGCAATACCAGTGCCTGCTTGTCCTGCAGCGAATTGCCGATTGACGTAAAACTGGCGCTCGGATCGTTTACACCCGTGGTGGTGTAATCTTCCTGGGAAAGATCGAAGGAGAAGGCTTCAATCCGCAGCGCATTTCGAGCACTGGAACCTTCCAGATAGACATTGGAGGTTTCACTTGCTCCGACGCTTGTGAAATTATAGTCAGAAAGGAACGCGCGGTCACTCTTGTAGGTGACGTCCCAGCCGAAGTCCCAATTGCCAACCAAGTTAAAAGCACCCGTAGTCCGGGCACCTACGCGCCAATCTTTGGCGCC
>JABXHV010000085.1 GCA_013373445.1 Paracoccaceae bacterium
ATGACGCTGGCGTCCACGACCCGAAGTCCAGCAATTCCCTTGACCCTCAATCGGCTATCGACAACAGCCATGGCGTCATCATCAGCGCCCATCTTGGCCGTACCAACCGGGTGGAAAATCGTGCTCGCGATATCCCCTGCAAGCTTGGCAAGATCTTCATCGCTTTGAAATTCAACGCCCGGCTTCCATTCCACCGGCTGATATTTCGCCAACGCCGGTTGCGCCACGATTTCCCGTATCTGACGAATGCTGTCTGCTGCGATCTTCCGATCCAGATCCGTGGAGAGGTAATTGGGCGCGATGGCCGGAGCATCCTGAGCCTGGTTCGATTTAATCTGCACAGTTCCAACGCTTGTCGGGTTCAAGTTACAGACGCTGGCAGTGAATGCCGGAAAATCATGAAGCGGCTCGCCAAACGCATCCAGGCTCAAAGGCTGAACGTGATATTCCAGGTTCGCATAGGTCTGACCGGGATCGGATTTCGTGAAGGCACCAAGCTGCGAGGGCGACATGCTCATCGGCCCACTGCGTTTCAAGGCATACTCAAGACCGATCATCGCCTTGCCCAGCAAATTGCTCGCCAAAATGTTGAGCGTCTTTGCACCAGTCACCTTGAACACCGTGCGGATTTGCAAATGATCCTGCAGATTTTCACCCACACCGGGCAAATCATGGACAACATCGATGCCGTGTTGCTTCAAAAGCTGTGCCGGGCCAATACCGGACAGTTGCAAAATCTGTGGTGAACCGATCGCACCAGCCGAGAGGACGACTTCTCGGCGCGCGCCCACCTGTCGAAGCTGACCCTTTTGCCGCACGAGCGCTCCGACACAGCGCTTTTGCCCAGCATCGTCGAGGGCAATGTCCAACTTCTCGACTTGCGATTCAGTCCAGACCGTCAAATTGGAGCGGGACTTGGCAGGACGCAAAAAGGCTTTCGATGTATTCCAGCGCCAACCACTCTTTTGATTGACGTCGAAGTAGCCAACGCCCTCATTATCTCCGCGGTTGAAGTCATCCGTCCTTGGAACACCGGATTCTACCGCAGCATCTGCGAACGCATCCAGAACGTCCCAGCGCAAGCGCTGTTTTTCAACGCGCCACTCGCCGCCATGGCCATGAAGATCGGAAAAGCGTGTATTGTCACCAACGTCCGGGTCCTGATCCCCATCAAGACGATAGTGGTCTTCATGCGCCATGAAGTCAGGAAGCGACTGGGACCAGGACCAGCTGTCATCTCCAGTCACCTCGGCCCACCGATCATAGTCACGTGCCTGCCCGCGCATATAGATCATGCCATTGATCGACGAACAGCCACCGAGGGTTTTGCCGCGCGGATACCGCAAAGTGCGACCATTCAAGCCGGCGTCCGGCTCTGTTTGATACAGCCAGTCGGTAATCGGGTTGCCGATGCAGTAAAGATAGCCAACGGGAATATGGATCCACGGGTAAGTGTCCTTGCGCCCAGCTTCTACCAGCAACACCTGGTTTGCAGGATCTGCACTGAGACGGTTGGCCAGCAGACATCCTGCAGAACCACCACCGATGACCACATAGTCAAATTGGTCAATGTGTTTTCCGTTGCCGGGCCGCGCCATAAGATTTCCTTCCCAGGAATTGAAAACCATCCCTCAAGATGCCTGACAGCATTCTCGAAGAATGGCTTCTTTCTTTGTTTTCTTGACGCTAATCCAAGATCTGGCGAAAAATCCAATGACAAATACAATCATGCATTATAAGAAATTTTAATATGAGTAATGCAGTTGATCTCAAATCCCTACGTGCCTTTGTCACCGTCGCGCGTGAAGGCAATGTCACGCGTGCTGCTGAGCAGCTCAATTTGACCCAGCCCGCGATCAGCTTGCAGTTAAAGCGATTGGCCAATGAGACCGGGCTTGAACTCTTCAAACGCACAGCACTGGGCATGGAACTGACCCACGAGGGTGCACTGCTGGCGTCAAAAGCCGATCAGATCTTTGCAGCCCTCGTTGATTTCAATCAGACCGCTACCAACCTCGGGACACAGATCCGCGGAAAACTGCGCATCGGAACCATCATCGATCCCGAATACACACGGCTGGGCGCCCTATTGACGGCATTGATGGAGAATGGACCTGGTATCGAGACCGAACTTCGACACGGCATAAGCGGTCAGGTGCCCGAACGCTTGCGCAAGGATGAGCTCGACATCGGCTACTTCTTGGGCGACATCAGGGATTTTGCGCTTGGACCCGGCCAACCAGCCGAACAAGGTGAAGCCCTTTATCACACGATGAAACTGGCTCCACTTACATATCTCGTCGTGGCGCCACCGCCGCTGGCCAGCGTCATCAAGGACCAGGATTGGCCAGCGCTTGCAGAACTGCCATGGATTGGTACGCCGCCAGCATCGGTTCACAACCGACTGTTATCACGCTTGTTCAATCAGCTGGGGGTTCGACAGAACGTCGTCGCGTCCGTCGATCAGGAGGCATCCATGCTTGCGATGGTCCGCGCCGGCGTTGGTCTCAGCCTTTGCCATGAATCCATTGCTCTACATGAACAACAGACCAATGGCCTTGTCATCGCCAACAAGGTGGTGATCGAGACGGCCTTGAGCCTTATCTGCCTGAACGCCCGTAAGGATACGCCAGCGATAAAACTGGCATTCGACATGGCAAAGCGCATTTGGGACCAATAAGCCGCAAAATCTGATGGTAAGCGACTTTTCGCTTCAAGCATGGGCGGACAAGAGTGGCATAAGCAGCGAAAACAGCTCCGCCTGAGACGAGATCCGGCATTTACGATAGAGCTGTTTGCGGAACACCTTCACGGTCTGCCCACTGATCCCTAGACGCAATCCGATTGAAACCGAAGAATGCCCTCGTAGGATCAACAAGGCGATTTCTGCCTGGCGCGGCGTCAGTCCCACATCATGTTCGGTCTTCATTGATACAATAAGACGATCAACCACTTCCTCATCGCTGTAGTCGCCGCTTGATTGCAGTTCAGACCAACGCTGCTCGATAAGTCCGCATACGATCGGCGCGATCCGCTCAGCTCGTTGGAGGTCCCGCGCTGAAAACTTTTGGTTGGATGTCGTGTCGCGGCCAAGACAAATGTGAACCGAGACACCATGCGCCGGATTGGCGACATAAGCCATCTCGTCAAGCAGAGTGGTGCGTTGGTAGTAGGCGGCGAAATACTCGTTGCGCTGAAACTGATCGGGGGCAATATCCTTCAATCGATAAAGCCCGGCCGGTTTCATTTCCACATGCAGCGCATGAAAAGGATCTAGAAGATAGGCCGCCGGAACATAGTGACTATCCAGCTGCGCATGAACCGACTTTTCAATCGCATGTGTGAACAAAACCTCGGGCACCTTGCTTTGGAAATAGGCAAGCATCGTCGTGTTGTCGATTGCAAAACAGCGCGACAGCCACTGAAACAGAAGCTGCTCAAAATCCGGTCTCCCAAGCGCTGAAATGGCCTGTCCAAGCAGCTTTTCAGCAGAATTCGGCAACTCCATGCGGCATACCTCTTTGGGGGTATATACCCCCTTAAAAGACAGTTTTATCGTTCATTAGTCTTCATCAGGGGTATCAGAAAAGAGGGACCTATGACCAGTACAAACATTGCGGTCAAAATCGACAATGTGGTCAAGCGATATGGCACCGTGACAGCTCTTCATGGTGTTTCCCTTGATATCATGGAAAACGAGTTCTTCACTCTGCTGGGTCCGTCCGGCTGCGGCAAGACCACGCTCTTGCGATCCATAGCCGGGTTTGAAGAGGTCACAGGTGGCGCCATAAAGCTCAAGGGCACCGACATCACCGGTCAACCGCCCCACAAGCGCCCGGTCAACACCGTCTTCCAGCAATACGCTCTCTTCCCGCATATGACCGTGACCGAAAACGTCATGTTTGGCCTGCTGCGCAAGGGCTGGAACCGGCAGGAAGCAGAGCGCCGAGCCCAGGAAGTTCTGGAGCTTGTACAGCTGCAGGAATTTGCCAAGCGCAAGCCAACCCAAATGTCGGGTGGCCAGCAACAGCGTGTTGCACTCGCCAGAGCGTTAGCTCCTCGTCCCGAAGTCCTTTTGCTGGACGAACCCCTCTCCGCACTCGATCTGAAACTCCGCCAGGCTGTGCGCGTTGAACTAAAGGCGCTCCAGCGCGAAACCGGCATCGCCTTTATCTTTGTCACCCACGACCAAGAAGAAGCACTGACCATGTCTGACCGCATTGCGGTCATGTCGGCGGGCCGTGTTCAGCAAATTGGCAGCCCACGCGAAATCTATGAAACACCGGTCAACCGTTTTGTGGCGGACTTTATTGGTGAGACAAACTTGCTGGATGTTGCGGTGCAGTCAGTCACAGACAGCACAGCGAGCATTACACTGCCCGGAGGCAACGCCTTTGAGTGTCCGGCGGCAGCCGTAGTTGATCCAGGCCAGGGGCACCTGTCCGTGCGCCCTGAACGGATAACGATCTGCGAACCAGGAACCGGACACCTGAACGCTACGGTCACCGGCCAAGTCTATCTGGGCACAGATATCCATCTGCAGCTTCGACTAGTCGACAACGAACAGGTCAACGTACGTCTGCAAAATGCGGAGGCAACGACGGTCCCTGAAACAGGCACCCAAGTTGGCCTCAAACTGGAAACAGGCGCAGCCCGCCTGCTGGCAGACTAATGGCTGGCGGCGCGCCGATGGGCGCAGGCTCCTCGTCAAACATCTATCGCGGGAACGGCTTCCGGCTGATGCTGCCAGCTTGGGCAACCATCGGTTTTTTCCTGCTTCTACCCGTCATCCTGATGGGTATCTACTCTTTCCTGACCAAGGAATTCCGCGGCG
>JABXHV010000055.1 GCA_013373445.1 Paracoccaceae bacterium
ACGCGGATCTTGCCGAAGGAGGACATGTCCAGCATGCCAACGCCTTCGCGCATCGCCATATGTTCCGCCTTTGAGTTCTCAAACCAGTTCTGGCGGTTCCAGCTATACTCGTATTCGGGCTTTTGTCCTTCGGTGGCAAACCAGTTTGCACGTTCCCAACCAGCAAGTTCGCCGAAGGCAGCGCCGAGTTTCTTGAGGTGCTCATGCAGTGGTGAACGGCGCACGCCGCGTGACGTTGCCATCTGACGGTATGGGAAGTGATCTGCGTAGAGCAGACCCAGAGTTTCCGAGACCCGTTCTTTCAGATAGCGACGGTTTTTCTGGAACGGCTGGGCACGGCGAATGTCGACATCCCACAGATCGAACGGCGGTTCGCCGTCATTCATCCAGCGCGCCAGTGCCATACCGGCTCCACCGGAAGAGGCGATACCGATCGAGTTGTAGCCGGCTGCGACCCAGTACCCCTTCAGTTCGGGCGCTTCCCCAAGATAGTAGCGGTCATCTGGTGTGAAGCTTTCCGGTCCATTGAAGAACGTGTGAATGCCGGTTTCAGCCAAAAGCGGCAACCGCCCGATAGCCTTTTCCAGGATGGGTTCGAAGTGATCGAAATCTTCTGGCAGCTGATCGAAGCAGAAATCTTCACGAATCCCGTCCATGCCCCATGGCTTGGCAACCGGCTCGAAGGCCCCCAGCAGGATCTTGCCCGCATCTTCCTTGTAGTATGCACATTCGTCCGGCACACGCAGAACCGGCAATTGTTCCAGTCCGCTGACGTTTTCCGTTACAATATAGAAATGCTCGCAGGCGTGTAGCGGCAGCGTCACACCGTTTTCGGCGGCCAGATCCCGGCCCCACATGCCGCCGCAATTGACCACCATATCCGCGGCAATAAAGCCCTCTTCACCGTTTTGGGAATAATGCACGCCGGTGACCTTGTCGTCTGACTGGGCGACGCGGGTGACCTTGACGTGCTCCATGATCTGAGCGCCGCGCATGCGTGCACCTTTTGCCAATGCCAGTGCAATATTGCCCGGATCGGCCTGTCCATCGCCCGGCAGATGCACACCCGCGACAACGTCGCTGGTTTCCAGATGCGGATAGAGCGCCTTGACTTCGGCTGGAGACAGGGCGTTGACCTCCACACCATAGGTGCGTGCCAAGCCAGCCTGTCGAAGAATTTCAATACGGCGCTCTTCCGTAAGGGCCACGGTAATGGAACCGCACTGCCGCAAGCCTGTCGCCAGACCGGTTTCTGCTTCAAGGCGCGCATATAGGTCCGCAGAATACTTGGCGAGCCGCGTCATATTCTGATTCGCACGTAATTGAGCAACTAAACCTGCCGCATGCCAAGTTGTTCCGCTTGTCAGTTGCTTTCGCTCCAGCAGAACGACGTCTTTCCATCCAAGTTCCGTAAGGTGGTATGCAACCGAGCAGCCAGAGATGCCGCCGCCAATGATGACAACGCGTGCTTTTGTTGGAATTGAAGACATTTTTGAAGCCTGTTTAGGAGAAGGGTGTGCACGTTAAGGGCGAGTTCAAATCACGCTCTCACGCGTAACTAAAAAAATCAATAGAAATTTTAGTGACGAAAGTTATCAAATTTCCTATAGAGACGTTACGGAAATAAGTTAAACTGCAAGTCGTGGGAATAGTTTTAGAGTATTAAAAACGATGGGGTGCAAGCTGCTATATGAGCAAGCAGGTTGGGGATGATATTCGGGCGCTGCGCAAGTCCAGGGGCTTGACGCTAAAACAAATGGAAAAAGCCATTGGCCGGTCGGCAGGTTGGCTGAGTCAGATCGAAAGGGGGCAGGTTGAGCCGTCTATTCGTGACCTCAGCGTCATCGCCGAACACTTCGGCCTTGGTATTTCCTTTTTCTTTCGTTCGGCAAGTCGAGATGAAAAAGAGCAGGGCATTGTACTGCGATCGCCTGATCGCACACGTATTGGCTCTGAGGATACAGGCCTTGCCGAGGAGCTGTTGTCGCCTTGTTTGAGTGGAGCATTTGAGATGATCCAGTCAACGTTTGCGCCGCGCTCCGCCTATGATGGTTCGATACCTGCACAGGATCGCGAAGATGGTGGCGTGTTGGTGTCAGGACAATTGACCCTTGTCGTGGAGGGAGAAGAGTTCCATCTGGAAACCGGTGACAGTTTCCAGTTTTCAAATCGGGAATACACCTGGCGCAATGACGGTGATGTTGCAGCTGTGGTCGTTTGGGTTGTTTCCCCACCGGTCTACTAAGTTCGTCAGGGTGGCGCTGCCCGAGTATTTCAGCGCAAAGTATTGAATTTATGAATTAATCTATATGTTTCTTCAAAGGCATGCATGATGCCTTCAAGAGCGGTTCACAGGTCCATCAAGCGTAAGCAATTGTCGAAGCTTCTTTGGCAGACCTTGCATTTATTTCAAGGCAATGGCTTGCTGGAGGTCGATTTTGCTCTGCACAATAGCGTCTGCTGCGACTGTGGTTGCAGTGCGGTCCGCGTGTGCAAGGCGGTATATAAAGTATCAGGAAAGGTCCCGAATGGCTTCGCAAAGCGTCACCAATCCCACCCCAGTTGTCGAAATTGCCACCAAGCCATTTGATGACCAGAGTCCTGGAACCTCTGGTCTTCGTAAGAAAGTTGAGCGCTTCGCAATCCCGACCTATGTCGAGAACTACGTTCAGGCCATTTTTGACAGCGTTCCGGAGCTGGACGGTGGAACGCTCGTGCTGGGCGGAGACGGCCGTTTCTTCGTCGAGGAGGTGGTGCAGACGATCTTGCGCATGGCGGCGGCCAATGGCGTGGCGAAAATCCTGGTAGGTCAAAACGGTCTTCTATCGACGCCAGCTGCCTCGCATATGATCCGGCTCAAAGGCGCAACCGCGGGCATCATTCTGTCTGCAAGCCACAATCCAGGTGGCCCCAAGGGCGACTTCGGCATTAAGTTGAACATGGGCAACGGCGGTGCCGCTTCTGAAAGTGTAACGGCCCGGATTTTCGAACGTAGCAAGGCGCTTAGCGTCTATCGGACCATCGAAGCCGAAGCGATTGATCTCAGTGCTTTGGGCACCACCACGCTCTTGAACACTGTGATTGAAGTCGTTGACCCGGTGTCGGACTATGCCGACTTGATGGAACAGCAGTTCGATTTTGAACTTATCCGGGAGAAAGTCTCGCAAGGTCTGAGCCTGCGGTTCGATGCCATGCACGCGGTCACAGGACCCTATGCTCTGGAGATCTTTGAAAACCGGCTGGGGTTTGCAAAAGGGTCTGTCGTGAATGCAGTGCCATTGCCGGACTTCGGCGGCGGCCACCCGGATCCAAATCCATCCCATGCAGTCGCATTGATGGAAGAAATGTACGGCCCGTCGGCCCCGGACTTTGGTGCCGCTTCCGATGGTGACGGTGATCGCAATCTGATTGTTGGTCGCAATGCCTATGTCGCACCATCAGATTCACTCGCTGTGCTGGCCGCAAACGCCACCTTGGTCCCTGCCTTCAAGGATGGTCTGACGGGTGTCGCGCGCTCCATGCCGACCAGCAGCGCCGCCGACAAGGTGGCAGAGGCGCTGGGCTTTGGTTGCTACGTGGCGCCGACCGGCTGGAAGTTCTTCTGTAATTTGCTGGACGCGGACATGGTCGGGATCTGCGGCGAGGAAAGCGCCGGGACGGGTGGCAATCATGTGCGTGAGAAAGACGGGCTCTGGGCGGTCTTGTTCTGGCTCAATATTCTGGCGGTGACCGGCAAGTCGGTCGATGAGATCATGCAGGAGCACTGGAAGCGCTTTGGCCGGGTTTATTACGCACGCCATGACTTTGAAGGCGTTGAGAGCGAGGTGGCCAATGCCTTGATGTCGGACTTGACGGCTCGCCTCCCAGCTCTGGAGGGATCCCGGACGGCGGGCGTCGGCGTGCGCTCGGCCAAGGTATTTGACTATCACGATCCGACCGATGGCTCGGTTTCGGCCAATCAGGGCATCTCCATTGAATTTGTATCCGGTGCCCGCCTTGTGGTGCGCCTGTCGGGAACGGGTACTTCAGGGGCAACGGTGCGTGTCTATCTGGAGCAAAGCGAGACCGATCCCGACCGCCTGGATCTTGACCCAGCGGAAGCTCTCATCCCGATGGTGGCGGCCTATGAAGAACTTCTCGACCCGGAGACGAGCATCGGGCTTTCCGCGCCGACCGGCTATGCCTGATTGGCAAGTGCGATCACTCAAGAGTTGCGGCGATGCACGCCCTGCGTGAAATCCGCAGTATTTCGTCGTTTTTCAGCAATTTCAGTGGAAAACGGAAGAAGGCCTAAACCTGAATCAGCAGGAGTGGTACCTCTATAGGTTAACTGAGTGTTACTTCTCGCTAGCCTTGGAAAGGTCTGCTCCCCTTATGAAGTTCAAGGGTAAGTCCTTCATTGCCATTGTTTTGACCCCGGAAAACCCTGCTGACGCATGGTTCGCCGAGATTGATCGTATCATTGCGCGTTCGCCCGGGTTCTTCATTGACCGGCCGATCATTCTGGATTTGCGCGGAAGCAAGATGGCGATCGATGATCTGGAAGGTCTCCTGGAAGGCCTGGAAGCGCGTTCGATCAAGGTGATGGGAATTGACGGCATCGCCGGCAAACGTTTAAAGCCCGGCATGCCTCCGAGCTTCTCTGGTGGTCGTCTGACTGCCGATGTTGAGCTGCCCGACCCAAGCGCATCACAGGCTGCAAAGTCGGACAGCGATTCGAGTGCGGCGGCCGATGCTGCGGATGCAAAGTCTGATGCGTCAGACAAGGCGGCGTCCAAAAAGGCGAGCAAGGGTTCTGGCAAGGATGCCGGCGAGAAGTCTGAGGTACTCGTGGAGGGGCAGGGTGATCGCAGTTCGATTGTGATCAATGAGCCGGTCCGCTCTGGTCAAAGCGTGATGCACCCGGCTGGCGATGTAACGATCGTTGGCTCCGTATCTTCTGGCGCCGAGGTGATCGCGGGTGGATCAATCCATGTCTATGGAGCCTTGCGCGGTCGCGCGTTGGCCGGTGTGTCTGGAGACGAAACAGCGCGCATTTTCTGCTCCAAGCTGGACGCAGAACTGGTGTCCATCAATGGGCTTTATACGATCGCGGATGATTTCAGCGGCGATGTCGCCAATCAGCCCGCACAAATTCGATTTGAAGATGAAAAGCTGATCTTCGAAGCCCTTTGATGAATTGAAATGACGGGCCTGCGGTTGCGCGGCCCGAACAAAGTTTTCCGGGGTCGCACTCGGAGAGTTGGAAAACAGGAATTGACGTCATGAGCAACGCCACAGTTATCGTGGTCACCTCGGGCAAAGGCGGAGTTGGCAAGACCACGTCCACAGCCGCAATTGCATCGACACTGGCCAAGCAGGGATACAAGGTCTGCGCGGTGGATTTTGACGTCGGGCTGCGCAATCTGGATCTGATCATGGGCGCCGAGCGCCGTGTGGTCTTCGATCTGGTAAACGTCGTTCGCGGTGAGGCCTCCATCAAGCAGGCTTTAGTGCGCGACAAGAAGCTCGAGAACCTCTATCTGCTTCCGGCGTCCCAGACCCGTGACAAGGATGCCTTGACCGAAGAAGGTGTCGAGAGCGTCATCAACGAGTTGAAGATGTATTTCGACTGGATCGTCTGCGACAGCCCGGCGGGCATCGAGCGC
>JABXHV010000097.1 GCA_013373445.1 Paracoccaceae bacterium
TCACTTGGTGCCTCGTGGGCTTAAAGTAAAAATGGCTCATGGTTCAAAAAAACCATAAGCCATTGAATAGAAATCGTCATTGCCGGGACGGCAAGCGCAATCAGCGTTCGCGCACGATCATCGCAGCACTTTGAACCGGCATGTTTGCGGGTAGGTCACCCACAGGATGCTAACAGCTTATCCATAGTTCTTCAGCACGCGTGCTCTCTCGCGTTGCCAGTCACGCTTCTTCTCGGTTTCCCGCTTGTCGTGAACCTTCTTACCGCGTGCCAAGGCCAGCTCAATTTTGGCCCTGCCCTGCTCATTAAAATAGAGCTTGAGTGGTACGAGGGTCTTACCGTCCTTCTGAACTGCTCCAGCAAGCTTGCCAATCTCACGTCTGTGAACCAGCAGCTTCCGTGGGCGACGTGGCTCATGATTGAACCGGTTCGCCTGGGAATACTCCGGAATAAAGATGTTGTAGATCCAAAGTTCACCCTGATATTCAGCCGCATAGGATTCGGCAATGTTCGCTTTGCCCGTGCGCAGCGACTTCACCTCTGTGCCTTTCAGCTCAATACCGGCTTCGAGGGTGTCTTCAATCTCGTAATTAAAACGGGCCTTCCGGTTGTCGGAGATTACCGTCCGTCCGGGAGGGCCTCCGCGTTTCGGTGCCATGATTATCCTGTTTCCGGCGTTTTGGCAGCAGCCAAAACGCCATTTTACTGTATTTGGAACGACCGTTAGATCAGGCCGGCGAATTCCATCGCTTCGCGGATGGTTTTCTGCGTGCTTTCCTCAATCGTCACCAGTGGTGAGCGAACTGAGTTCTCCATTTTACCAAGCAACGACAAGGCATATTTGGGGCCCGCCGGATTTGGTTCAATGAATATCGCCTCATGAAGTGGCGAAAGCTTGTCCTGAATAGACAAAGCCTTTGCAAAATCACCCGCCTGACAAGCAGCCTGGAAGTCAGCGCACAGACGTGGCGCGACATTTGCTGTAACCGAAATACACCCTGTTCCGCCATGAGCGTTGAAACCCAAGGCAGTGATGTCTTCGCCGGACAATTGAACAAAATCGGGTCCGCAAAGATGACGCTGCTTACTGGCCTTGCTGAGGTTTGCCGTTGCGTCCTTCACACCGACAATATTTTTGCAGGTTTTGTAAAGCTCGGCCATGGTTTCTGGCGTCATGTCGATGATCGAGCGACCTGGAATATTGTAGATGTAAATCGGAATATTCACTACGGCGTCGATTGCACGATAATGGGCTTTCAAGCCAGCCTGATTTGGCTTGTTGTAATAAGGAGTTACGACAAGGATGGCGTCCGCACCGGCCTTTTCAGCAAACTTTGCAAAATCGATGGCTTCCGCGGTGTTGTTGGAGCCCGCTCCAGCCATGACCGGGCAGCGCCCCTTTGCAACTTCGATGCAAAGCTCGATGACACGCTTGTGCTCATCATGCGACAAGGTCGGGCTCTCACCGGTCGTACCAACTGGAACGAGGCCGCTGCTGCCTTGTTTTATTTGCCAGTCAACGAATTCCTGAAACCGTTTCTCATCCACCGCTCCGTTCGAAAACGGTGTAACGAGCGCTGGAATCGATCCCTTAAACATTTCAGTTTCCTCTAACGAATGGCTGCTTGCATTCAAAACAAAGTTGGTTCTGTGTCGAAGGTGAATAAACACAGAGGGTTGGAGCGGCACATTAATCCGCCAACCGCGCTGGAGCAATGAGAAATGACATATTTTCCAGGTGAAGGCCCTGTTTTTCGTTGCGCGCTCATGACAAATTTGAATTTGGATCTCACTACCTTGCCTGGCCGATCGTCACGCGTCCGTAGCCAGATCAACCCGTCAAATATTTCTTAAGAAGGAGCCAGTCGTGCCCCTCTCCCCGAAGTCCTTCACGTACAAGAGTTCCGATGGTCTGCAGCTTCACGGGCAGGACTGGCAGCCTGAAACGCCGCTTGATGCCGCCCCAGCCGCATTGTGCCTGGCAGGATTGTCGCGGAACGCACGTGACTTCTCAGATCTGGCTACTGTTCTGTGCGAAGCCGGTTATCGGGTAATTTGTCCAGACTACCGCGGGCGCGGTCGAAGCCAGTGGGATACAAATTGGCAAAACTATTCAATCCCGATCGAGGGTGAAGACATTGATGCGGCGATCGCTTTGCTCGACTTGAAACGGTTTGTGGTGATTGGAACCTCTCGCGGCGGGCTTCATGCGATGGCAATGGCAACACGCTATTCGAAAGACCAAATGGTCGGCGTGGTCCTGAATGACATTGGACCGGAAATCGAGATAGTTTCGCTCATCCGTATTGGCAAAAGTCTCGGTAAGGTGATGTGCTTTAAAGATATCAATGCCTGCGCAGACCAACTGCGCACCAATCTTGAAGACCAGTTTCCACGTCTGGAGAAAGATCAATGGCTACGCTTTGCTGCGCAACTTGGATCGAGTACAAAAGACGGCTTTGCCCTCGATTACGACCCGGCACTCGCGAACACCTTTACCGATATTGATGAAAGCCAACCCTGGCCGGATCTGTGGCCACTTTTTGCAGCCCTTGCGCAAATACCGTTGCTCATTCTTCGTGGAGAAAATTCCGATCTTCTCTCGTCAGCCACAGCTCAAAAGATGCAGCAAGAACACTCGAACGCCAGTTTGTGGACTATCGCCGACGAAGGGCATGCGCCGCTTCTATGGGATTCACATGCTCAGGGCAAGATATTGAAATTTATTCAATCGGTTAGATAGAGGTGCTAATTTTCAGCTTTAAAAATTTTGATCTTTTCAGACCGTAAAACGCAAAAAGCCCGGCGAAATCGCCGGGCTTTTCTTCAATCCTAAAAGGACCGATCTTAGAAGTCGCGCTGTACGCGGAAAGCAGCAAGGATAGCATCCTGATCGGCTGCACCCTGGACGTCCAAGTCCTGGTAGCCAACGTCAGCTGACATTGTGAAACCAGAAACTGGTGTCCAAGCAACAGAACCGTCGATTGACCAAGAAGTCACATCGTTGTTAGCGCCATTGACATCAACTTTTGCGTAGTTACCGTCAAGAGCGAGAGCAACAGTGTCGGTAGCCTGGTGCTTGATACCAGCAAGCAAGGAGTAACCCTTGTTCTTCTTGCCATTAGTCATGTCAGTAACACCGCCAGCATTGGTTGTGCTAAAGCCGTTAGGAGCACCGATGTAAGACAGAGCGCCGTCTGCATACTGACCCTGGAAGACAACAGATGTACCAGAAGAGATCATTGGCAGATCGAAAGTTACGCCAGCGCCAATTGCCCAACCCATAGAACGCTTGCCAACAGTTGTGTTGACGTGGTGCAGAGCACCAGAAAGCTTAGCGTCTACGATGCCTTCGGAGTAACCAAGAGCAGCAACAACGTCAGGGTATGTCGCGCCGAAGTAAGTACCAGTTTCACGAACTGCGCCGTCTTCGATTGCGATGCTTGCAGTCATGTTGCCGAATGCAGCTGTGTAACCAAGAAGGTTGGTTGTCTTGTCAGATGCATAACGGGAAACAATACCGATTGCAGCAGTACCGGTTGAGTAGTCAAAGAATGACGTTGCATAACCGAATGTGAAGCCGCCCCACTGGATGTATGCTTTACCCAGATCGATTGCTTCGGTACCACCAAGACCAGAAGTCATGTCCATTTCTGCGAATGTACGCAGAAGACCGAATTCTGTAGATGTGCGGGAGTCAAGGAACAGATATGCCTTGCCGTACATGCCATAGTTGTCTGAAGTGTAGCTGTCGAAAGCACCGTTCTTAGCCATGTTGTTCAGTGTGTACTGAACGCGAACACGACCGCCAACACGCAGGCAAGTTTCTGTGCCTGGGATGTAGTAGAAAGTTGCGCCGTATGTGTCGCAAACTTTTACGTAATCAACTGGCTCTGGAGCTACCGGAAGATCGGCAGCGGATGCACCGGTAGCAGCAACAGCTGCAGCAGCGCCGAGCATAAGGCTCTTAAAGTTCATATCTGACCTCCTAAAGTCAAAATCTCTATGATGACTCCCATGAGCCATCGTTTCCCCGCGATTTTTTCCAAAATCCGCTGTCAGATGCTAAAATTGGCTCTGACAGAATATTTTGCGGCGCCGCAACGCCTTTCGCTTGTTCTAGAAACCAAATTCGAACCGGGATAACAAGATGAAATGCATGGGGAGGATCTCTTCCCGCAGGCTGCGTGTTTTTTTTGCAACACTCATTTCCAACGCCCCTAAGCCGCATTCGGCCACTGCTTTTCCAGTAGCTACGACATATTTGACCAAAAAACGGCGGTAACCCTGTGTTTTCAATCCGCAGAAAGACAGATTCGAACCGAGATCCGGGTTGCGAGGCTATTGAATTCATTACTCAAAGGTTAAACCGCTTCACCTCTTGAAACGCTCCAAGTCTGAGGGCTTCACAGATGGATATAGCTACATATCGAAAGAAAACCGGCAAGATTGTCTCTTTTTGCTGACTCGAATCGACACAGCGAATCCATAAACCCGTCAACCAGCGCTTATTCATTCGAACGAACCACCCAGCCTTGAATAGATACTGAAACTTGGCCTGCCGGTCGGAACCATTCCAAAGCTGCTTTGAGCGCGTTTAATACCCGCCCGCGTCATGGGACCTATCTTCCCATCAGGTTCACCGACGTCGAATCCGTTGGCATTGAGCAATTGCTGAAGATGCAATCTCTGTTTCCGTGACAATCCAGGATCATTTGTCGGCCACGGCGCCTTAAAAGCGTTACCGCCCGAGACGAGTTCCGATAGCAACGCGATGGCCAATCCGTAAGATTGAGATGCATTGTATGAGCGCAGCGCATCAAAGTTACGCGTGACAAGAAATGACGGGCCTGCTTCACCCGCAGGACGAATCAACCCCGTCTCCAGCCTCCCGGACAGCCTTGCACCATCGATGCGTCGCAGGCCCCGTTGGTTCCAGGTTGTCAACGAACTGCGCTTGGTGCGGCCAATCGGTCCATTGTAGCCTTTCGGCACAACAACCTCGATGCCCCAAGGCCGGTTGGATCTCCAGCCCGCATCTTTCAAGAAGTTCGCTGTCGATGCCAACGCGTCATCAACCGAGTGAATGAGATCGCGTCGTCCATCGCGATCATGATCGACCGCCAGCCTCATATAAGTGGTGGGCATGAATTGCGTTTGACCGAAAGCGCCGGCCCAGGAGCCCTGAAAGGCATCGGGAGAAACGTCACCACGATGTGCAATTTTCAACGTTGCCATCAACTCGCTTCGAAAATACCTGGCACGCCGTCCTCCGGCACACACCAGATTCACCAGCGCATGCGGTGTGTAAAAGTCACCGCGGAACTTACCGTAGTCGCTTTCAATTCCCCAGACGGCCAAAACGACGTGCCGATCGACATCGTACTTTCTCTCAATCGCCCGCAATACCTTTTGATGCTTTTTCAGAAAAGCACGGCCATCGGCGATGCGCTCAGGATCGACAAGAAAGGCCATGTAATCCCAAATCGGGGTCTTGTACTCTGGCTGAGATGTTGAAAAGCGAATGACCTTCTCGTCGTATTTCGCACCAGACAGCATCTCCTCCACAACGGAAGATGAGATCCCAGCCTTGATGGCTTGCCTCTGAAGCCTGGAAAGACAGGAATTGAAAGAGGCCGCAGACGCGGCACCAACAAGAAACAGGCTGCTCAGGATTATCCAAGCCGAAAATGACAGAAGAAGCCTGCAGGCGAACCGCAGGCTTCTTCTGTCATCCAACACTTTAAAAGACACGGTCGCCGATTGCGCTGCTGATCTCATGGTGGCCTCCAATGCTGCGTTCCGATTCTCTTTATAATGTCACAAAGATCGGCAGCTGCATTTACGTAACGGAGGCTTGTCCCATGAATTGGATGGAAACCCGCGCCTTTAGCCTTCAATAAGCTTGCGGCGAAGCCAGCTGGAAGCCTGATCCATCAAGATCACGACCACAATCGTCAGCGAAATAATATAGCTGGTGTTTTCCCAGTCACGGGATGTTCGCATTGTTTCAACCAGCATCAAGCCGATACCGCCAGCGCCCAGAGCACCGATCACAGTCGCTGAACGCGTGTTTGATTCCAGATAATAAAGCACCTGGGAGACGAACACCGGCAAGATCTGCGGGATTACTGCATAGCGATACCGCTGCAGCTGATTTGCCCCTGTCGAGCGAACACCTTCCACCTGCTTCTGATCGATGTTCTCAAGGGCCTCCGAGAACAGCTTTCCGAGTGTGCCTGTATCGGTAAAGGCAATAGCAAGAGACCCGGTAAGCGGGCCAAGCCCGAACGCGCGGATGAAAATCAGCGACCAGATCAGCATGTCAATCCCACGTAGGAAGTCAAACACCCGTCGCACGCCAAAGCGCAGGAACAACGACGGGGTGAAATTCTTGGCTGCGAGAAATGCCAACGGCAAACCAACGAACGCGGCAATCAATGTCCCGAGCACAGCCATCATGATGGTTTCAAACAAGGCCTTGAACACTTCTCCATGCTGCCAGTCCGGGTTGGAAAGGAACTCATGAAAAATGAACGCAACATTCGATTGATCGGGATCGAGCCGCTCTGAACTTGTCGCCAGCGTCCAAAGCTCACCCGTCGACATGTCTTGCAGGGGAGATCTGAACGTGAACCAGAAGTTCTCCCAGCCACCGAAATAATTGTGAACTTCAATCTTGGTCTTGGTAACTTGAACCCGCCGCGCAAGGGTTGGACGTGCATCCAGCTTACGCGGATCATCCTTCAACCAATCCGGGACATCTCCGGCAGGCAAGACTGTCGATACGCCCTTCTTGGTCGCGGTGGTCTCAATAACACCGTAGCCAGGCACGCTGAAACGCATTGTTTGGCCAATGATCTCGACTGAGTAGCCTTCGCCGAGATCAACAAAGCCATCGTCACCGGAAATATCCACCCAATCTGGGTATTGGCCTTCTTCGTAGGTTCCGTTGCGCTCTCCCTCAACGGCGACCTCAATACCGCCACGTCGGATATCCTTGGTGACATGAACCTTATAGGCCACCGCGTCTGTCGCCAGCAGAACCGCACGCGACGGCTGGGCCCGCTCAATCAGACTTGGTACATCAAATGCAAACCAAGTGTAGGCGAAGTACATCAGGATCAACAGCGGCACAGCAATTGTAAAGAGCGACCGCATACGAACCCTGGAGAGAATCTCCTGCCGGTCCATATCAAGCTGAAGTGTGTCGATAGCCATTTGCAATAAGCCTCAGTGAACCTGGCTTGCGCCGACAAGTTTGCCGCGCAGATAAGAAGATGTCTGATCGATGATCATGATGCTTACGAAAAGCAGGATGAAAATCGCTGCGGTTTCGTCTCCAGCGCCCTGCCCCCAACCGATGGTTCGGCTCAGTTCGGCACCAATTCCGCCTGCGCCCACGAAACCCAAAATGGCCGAGGCGCGCACATTGATCTCAAAGCGCAACAGGAAATAACTCAGGTAATTGGGCGCAACTTGCGGCAGCACCGCAAAGCGAATGCGCTGAAGCCAGCTGGCGCCACACGCAGACAGGCCTTCGATCGGCTTGCGATCAATGTTCTCATTAACCTCAGAGAAGAGCTTTCCCAGCGCGCCAGATGTGTGAAAAGCCACGGCGATCATCGCCGGTATCGGGCTAGAGCCAAGAATAAAGATCAAGAACAGGGCAATGATGAGCTCGGGAAAGGCACGCGTGATATCCATAATGCGGCGTACCACGGGAATAAGCGGGCCATAGCTGTCGACGTTTCGTGTCGAGGCCATTGCAAGCGCCATCGCGATCGCCCCACCGATCAAAGTTGCCACCGCCGCAATGTTCAGCGTTTCAAGCATGAAGGGCAAAAAGTGCCAAATTAGAGCGATAAGTTTTGGTCCGGCCGCCCAAGCCTCCAGAACTATTGCGCTTGGATAGTCAAAAAACTTGGACAAGCCATCAATGAAGCTGCCGGAGTTCATGGAATTGGCCTTCGAATACCCCGAGACGAGCACGGCGATCACCAGCAACAATCCAATCATGGAGTAGAGCTGGCGCCGACTGCGCATAGCGAGAATTTCACGTTCGAGGGCTGCAACAGCCATTTCAGGTCACCTTTTTGAGAAAGCAGACGTTCGTGAAAAAAGAGCGATTGAAAGAAGCGCGGGCCGACAATCCGGTCCGCGCTTCCCTTAAAGCGATCGCTTAGTTTTTGTTCTTTGCTTGACGTGCAGCAACAATGCTCTCGTATGCAGCATGCGTGATTGGCATGAAGCCCTTGGCTTCACCCGCAGCAACGCCGTAGAAGCACTCGTCGTCCATGGACTTCAGGCTTGCCATCAAGCCAGTCATCTTGAGCTTCACGTCTTCAGGCAGCTTCTTGGAAAGAACAACTGGACCTTCAGGAATGATCGGCGAACGCCAGATTTCCTGGATTTCGGTCATATCAACAAGACCAGCGTCAGACGCCTTGCGCAGAGCGCCGGAATTGTAGCCGTCTTCCCATTCGCCCTGGCCATCTGCCCACGTCACACCGCCATCAATGTCACCATTGAACACTGCAACGATTGTCTGTTCGTGACCGCCAGTGAACTTTACGTCGGAGAAATACTCACCTGGCTTCATGGAGTAGCCAAGCTTAGGAATCTCGATCGACGGGATCAGGTAGCCGGACGTTGAGTTTGGATCACCAAATCCGAAGGTCTTGCCCTTCATCTCTTCA
>JABXHV010000086.1 GCA_013373445.1 Paracoccaceae bacterium
GTGCCCGAATGGTACTTCCTGCCGTTCTACGCAATATTGCGTGCAGTGCCGGACAAGCTTGGCGGTGTTCTTGCGATGTTTGGTGCGATTGCGATCCTGTTCGTTCTGCCGTGGCTTGATACGTCGCGGGTTCGTTCAGGAACCTACCGCCCACTTTTCAAGCAGTTCTTCGTGATTTTCGCTTTGAACGCGGTGGCGCTTGGATACCTTGGATCCCTGCCAGCTGAGGGCGTCTACGTGATCCTGTCGCGTGTGTGCACGGTCTACTACTTCGCGCATTTCCTTGTCATTCTTCCGTTGCTCGGCTTCCTCGAGAAACCGTCGCCTTTGCCGGCGTCGATATCTGAAGCCGTCTTGAAGGGTGGCGCCCCCACAAGTGCCGGGGCCGCGTCGGCACCGGACACCAAATAACGCCAACGAGAAAAGGAGTTTTTGCAAGATGAAAACCGTCTTTAGAAACGTTCGTCTCTTGGCGGCTACCGGAGCTGTCGTTGCAGGCCTGACAGGGGCTGCAGGGACGGTGTTGGCAGCGGGAGATGCACCACATATCGAGCGTCAGGAATGGTCTTTTGCAGGGCCGTTCGGTACCTATGACAAGGCTCAACTTCAGCGTGGCTTCAAGGTCTATCGTGAAGTTTGCTCAGCCTGTCACGGCATGAGACAGGTTGCTTTCCGCAACCTGGCCGAAGAGGGAGGCCTTGGCTTTACCGAAGACCAGGCGAAGGTTATTGCAGCGGAATACACCGTTGAAGATGGTCCAAATGGCGATGGCGACATGTTCGAGCGTCCAGCCATTCTGGCAGACCGGTTCCCGTCACCGTTTCCAAACGAGGAAGCTGCGCGGGCATCGAACGGCGGTGCCTATCCACCTGATTTCTCCTTGTTGGCCAAGGCGCGTGCGGCGCACCGGGGCTTTCCGTGGTTCGTATTCGATGCTTTCACGCAGTATCAGGAGCTTGGCCCGGATTACATCTATGCCTTGTTGACCGAATATGAAGAAGCGCCAGCCTGTTTTGGTGAAGATTTCACCGGAAACTACAACAAAGCATTCCTAGGTGGTTCAATCACAGCTGAGGCCTGTGCTGGCGAGCATCTGACAGGCGGACCAATCGCGATGGCTCAGCCTTTGAGCGAAGAGATCGTCGAATATACAGATGGTACGCCAATGACCGTTGAGCAGTATGCTCGTGACGTGTCGGCGTTCATGATGTGGGCTGCAGAGCCGCACCTTGAAGCTCGCAAGAAGATCGGGTTCCGGGTCATGGTGTTCCTGATTGTGTTTGCTGGTTTGCTTTATGTCACCAAGCGCAAACTTTGGAGCAACGTGGAGCACTGATCTTAGCTCTGTGTCGCTTGAATTGATTTTTGAGGCCGCTGTTTTTGCAGCGGCCTTTTCTTTGCCAATAGGTGACAAGGCGACGCTGGATTTGATACATCGGGCAAATGTATTATGCCCAGGAACGGGCGCGGCTTACCCGCATGATTTGACCGAAATGATGGAAGACTGAAGAATGACTGAGACAAGCATTCAAGATGAGTTGCTGGCCGCGATCCGGACAATCCCGGACTACCCGAAAGAAGGTATCCTATTCCGCGATATCACCACCTTGCTGGGAAATGCGCGGGCGTTTCGCCGCGCCGTTGATGCCCTGGTTCAGCCGTGGGCTGGATCGAAGATCGAACAGGTAGCCGGTATTGAAGCGAGGGGTTTCATTCTTGGAGGCGCGGTCGCCCATCAGCTTTCTGCGGGCTTTGTGCCGATCCGCAAGAAAGGCAAATTGCCATTCGAAACGGTCCAGATGACTTACTCGCTGGAATATGGAACGGATGAAATTGAAATGCACAAGGATGCCATCCGTCCAGGCGACAAGGTCATTGTGGTTGATGACTTGATTGCTACAGGTGGGACTGCCGAAGCGGCGTGTAAGCTTCTGCAGGAGCAGGGTGCAGAGATTGTTGCTGCCTGCTTTATCATCGATCTGCCTGCGCTCAATGGGCGTTCGAAGATTGAAGCTCTGGATGTACCAGTGCGCACTCTTCTAGAATTTCCGGGGCACTAAGTGTATTCACGCCGAGCGGTTCTTGATCCTAGAATAGGGGTGACCTTGAGCGATTTTATCGAGGGTGCGACCTTTTCCCGGTTGGTGAAAAGGCTTTCGAAGGGTATCGTTCGGCGTAATTTCGCCAAAAATGACTTAGCGGCAAGAAGGAGTTTTATGGGATGAGTGTCTCGATCAGGCCAATTGAGGATGGGGACTATGATGCGGTTCATGATCTTTTGACAGAGCGTTGGACCGGAGCATCTTTCTTGTTGGATGGTGAAATGGTGGATGCTTCGCGTTTGCCTGGTTTTATTGCGAAGGCTGACGGTGAGACTGCCGGCCTGGTGACTTTGATCAAGCGGCCCACAGAGTGGGAAATTCTGACGCTTGATTCATTGAGCCGATGGAGCGGAACAGGCACCTTGTTGTTGGAGGCTGTCGTCGTGGATGCACGGGACGCAGATGTAAAGCGACTCGTGGTGAGAACATCCAATGACAATCTGGATGCCTTTCGTTTCTATCAAAGACGCGGGTTTCGGCTTGAGAGGATTGTTCAGGGCGTGATCGACAAAGAGCGATCGTTGAAACCGGAGATTCCAATGGTCGGTGATTACGGTATTGAACTTCATGACGAAGTGGCCTTTGCGCGCGTGCTTTAGCACCTTTTGACAATTGAAAGTCCAACTAACCCCGGCTTCGCGCCGGGTTTTTTTTGACCGATTTCGTGGATAAAATGTCGCACTGGTGAAATTGCCTACTTCTATGTTAGAAATGTTCTAAAGTAAGTTTTTGATTAGAGCCTCCTTCATCCTGCGATGCTCGTTTCCCAAATGTGAGAAAGAACATGTTCAGTCGTTTTATCAATTACGGTCGTCGTGATTTCAATTCGTTGTCTGAACAGGAGATCCTGGCGCTCGCAATTTCCTCGGAAGAGGAAGATGGGCGGATCTACCAAGCATATGCGGATGGTCTAAGGGAACAATATCCGGCATCTGCGAAAATCTTTGACGAGATGGCGGAGGAGGAGAACGATCATCGACGCCAGCTCATCGATATGCATAAAAGCCGGTTTGGTGATCGCATACCCTTGATCCAACGCACCCATGTGCGAGGCTACTACGACCGCAAACCAGATTGGCTGGTTCGTCCTCTCGGACTTGAGAAGGTGCGTGGCATGGCGGCTCAGATGGAAGAACAGGCCTATCGCTTCTATTTGCAGGCAGCCAAGCGGACTACGGATGCGGCGACGCGCAAATTGCTGGGCGACTTGGCCGAGGCAGAAAAGGGTCACGAGTCGCTGGCGCTTCGCCTGGGGGAAAAGCATACCCCTGAAGACGTTCAAGATGAAGAACACCAGCTGGAGCGCAAGCAGTTCGTCTTGACTTATGTTCAGCCTGGTTTGGCTGGGCTCATGGACGGATCGGTTTCAACCCTTGCGCCGATCTTTGCTGCAGCATTCGCCACTCAAGATACCTGGCAAACTTTCCTTATCGGACTATCAGCCTCCGTTGGCGCCGGTATTTCGATGGGTTTCACCGAAGCTGCCCATGACGATGGTGTTCTTTCGGGTCGTGGATCGCCGATGAAGCGAGGCCTTGCCTCTGGTATCATGACAACCGTGGGCGGACTTGGACATGCGTTGCCTTATCTCATCCCTGAATTTTGGACAGCGACCACGGTCGCGATGGCTATCGTGTTTGTTGAGCTTTGGGCAATTGCCTGGATCCAGAACAGATATATGGACACACCGTTCTTCAGGGCAGCTTTCCAGGTTGTACTTGGTGGGGCGCTGGTTTTCGCCGCCGGTGTTTTGATCGGGAATGTATAGCCGATCAGGATGGGTGATCAGCGAAGATTTCAATGCAGAGTTATTCGATAATAACTTCGAGATACAGATTTATTAACCAATGCCGAGCATATTTTGTAAGTGCATTTACTTATCTTGTTCGAGCGGGCGCGCCCGGTGCAATTGTTGTTTAATTGTGATTGGAAAACTGTATGAGCTTGAGTGTATCGGAATCTCCTCAAACGCCTGCACTGGCTGACATTGTCGAACGTACGACACAAGTTAAAGAGCTCACTCAATCTAAAGTAAATCAGATCCGCTCTATCACTGGGCGTCTCAGGATTCTTGCCTTGAATGCAATGATTGAGAGCCAACATGCAGGGGACAAGGGGATAGGGTTTTCTGTTGTTGCTCAAGAAGTCAGAGGTGTGTCGACTGAGGTTGAAGGTATTTCTATCGACCTGGCGGAAGAGCTTGCTGGCGAAATTGCGGCTCTTGAATCCTTATCCATATTGATGAGTGAGCAGACCCAAGGGGCCCGTTTGGTCGACTTGGCGCTGAATGCCATCGAGTTGATAGACCGGAACTTGTTTGAGCGTACCTGTGATGTGCGCTGGTGGGCAACGGACTCGGCCATTGTTGATTGTGCGGTAAAGCCAACTGATGAGGCGGTTGAGTATGCCACACAGCGCTTGGGGGTCATCCTGGATGCCTATACTGTTTATACCGATCTATGGTTATGCGACGGGCAGGGATGCATCATCGCCAATGGCAGGCCTGATCAACACCAAGTGCGGGGCCTAAATGTCTCGGATCGTCCCTGGTTCTCGCGTGGGATGGCATTGAGCAGCGGTGATGACTATGTCGCAGAAGACATTGTCAGCGAGCCATTTCTGGCAGGAATGCAGTCCGGAACATATGTTGCCAGTGTACGTGAGGGCGGAGAGCGCACAGGCAAAGTGCTTGGCGTCCTGGCAATTCACTTCGATTGGGAATCTCAGGCAAAGACGATCGTGGATGGTGTGCGTCTTAGCCCTGAAGAAAGGGAACGTACGCGCGTCATGTTACTGGATTCAAACCAGCGCGTTCTGGCCTCTTCTGACGGGAAAGGGATCTTGAAGGACGTGTTTGCCTTAGAGACTGGTGGGCGCGATTCAGGCTTCTATCAGGACGCTGCTGGAGCAGTCGTGGCCTTTCACAGAACGCCTGGCTACGAGACGTATGAGGGTCTGGGTTGGCACGGGGTCATTCAGCAACGTCCTTGAAAAAACTGCGTCTGGAGCCTTGAAGCGGTTGGTACAGTGTTCTTCTTCCGGCAGCTATGTGACTTGCACGAACAGTGGTTCCAAGTCAGCTATTTTGGCTTCCAGTGTGTCGCCTTTTTGAACGGCTGCGACGCCTGAAGGTGTTCCAGTGAGAATGACATCACCTGCAGCCAACGTGAAATACTCAGACAGGTATGAAATCATCTCTGCTGTCTTCCAGATCATCTGGTTCAAATTGCCGATCTGACGTTGCTCACCATTTACAAGCAATTCAATTGTGCCTTCGTCCATATGTCCTATCTCGTCGGCGGATACCAATGGGCCAATGGGAGCTGAACTCTCGAATGCCTTAGCCGTGTCCCAAGGCCGCCCAGCCTTCTTGGCGACAGCTTGCAGGTCCCGCCGTGTCATATCGAGAGCGACGGCGTAGCCGAAGACGTGCTCCAGTGCCTCTTCTACCGGGATGTTGGTCCCACCTTGTTTCAAGGCCACGGCCAATTCTACCTCGTGATGCACATCGTTGGATTTTACCGGATATGGGAATGTGCCTGATGGATCGAGATTGTCGGGGTTCTTTTGAAAGAAGAACGGTGGTTCACGGTCCGGATCATGGCCCATCTCGATTGCGTGGGCAGCGTAATTCCTGCCGATGCAATAAACTCTTCTCACCGGAAAGCGAGCATCTGTTCCTGCGATTGGAAGGGTTGGGGTGGTCGGGGCTGGGATAATAAGTTCCACGAGATGTTCTCTTTTTGCAGGACTGAAGTGGGAGTTTTACCAGATTCGGCTTGTACGTTTTTTTGCCTATTTTTCTAAACAATAAGGAGAAAAATTTACCAATCGGCGCCTAATGTTCCAGAGTGGGTTTTTGGGTAGGGTGCCATGTTATCTGCGGATCAAGTTGCGATCGACGCATTATACAGCGGTGTTGCCGAGAATGATAATCTCTGGCTGCCAGTTCTTGTGTTGGATCTTGATAGTCTTAAATGCGTTTATTCTCGCGCCTACAATCTAAGTGATTGGGGTTGTTGCCTTAAAAGTGATGGACTGGGTATTTTGGGGCACAACATTGCCCTAAAACTCGATGGCAGCGAGGAATTCCAGTCCGGCAAAATTACTGGCCACAAGAATGGCTATGTTACGGTTCTGTTCAACAACGCAGAGCGCCCGGCGAGCGCAGAAAAGCGCAAGGAACCGCGTTATGCGGTGACTGTTCCTGCGAAGATTTGCGATCTTGGGCAAAAGCAATTCTGGACTGGTGTGATCACTGATGCGAGCCAGTCTGGTTGCCGCGTTGAAGGTGAGGGCTTTGACAAGTTGCCATCCAATCTTTTGGTATTCATGGATCGGTTTGACAAACCTGTTCGCGGTGAAGTCGCCTGGAAGAACAATGGGGCGGCGGGTCTGCGCCTTAACTGGGATGGTGCCAAAGCCATCTAGTTTCACAGACATGCTGGTAAAAAAACGCCCCGAGATGTGTTGTCTCGAGGCGTTTCATGTTTGTCTTAGGTGTTGAACTTGAACAGCAGGATATCGCCGTCTTTAACGACATATTCCTTGCCTTCGTCGCGCGCCTTGCCCGCTTCCTTGGCAGCTGTTTCGCCACCAAGAGAGACGTAGTCGTCAAACGCAATTGTTTGGGCGCGAATAAAGCCACGTTCAAAGTCTGAGTGGATCACTCCGGCGGCTCCAGGAGCCTTTGTTCCATCGGTAATGGTCCAGGCGCGGGTCTCTTTCGGACCGGCGGTGAAATAGGTGATCAGGCCCAACAGCTCGTACCCGGTGCGGATCAGTCGATCCAGCCCTGGCTCTTCCAGGCCGATGGTTTCCAGAAACTCTTCCTGTTCTTCCTTGTCCAGCTGCGAGATCTCTGCCTCAATGGCAGCAGAAATGATAACCGCCGCGGCGCCTTCTGCTTTCGCCTTTTCTTCTACCTTGGCAGACAAGGCATTGCCGGTGCCGGCAGACGCTTCCTCAACGTTGCAAACGTAGAGAACTGGCTTGGAGGTCAGGAGATTAAGACCATCAAGGATCTTTTTTTCTTCAGGATCGTCAAGCTTCAATGTGCGGGCTGGCTTACCGTCCTGGAGCAGAGCAAGTGCCGCTTCCATGATCGGTACCTGCGCCTTGGCTTCCTTGTCGCCGGAGCTTGCCTTTTTCTTCAACGGCGCGATGCGTCGCTCCAGGCTTTCCATGTCAGCGACCATCAGTTCCGTCTCAACGGTGTCGGCGTCGGCAATCGGATCGATGGTTCCTTCGACATGCGTGATGTCGTCATCCTCGAAACAGCGCAGGACGTGGGCAATCGCGTCGACTTCGCGAATGTTGGCCAGGAACTGGTTTCCCAGTCCTTCGCCCTTTGATGCGCCACGGACCAGACCTGCAATGTCAACGAAGGTGATACGCGTCGGGATGATCTCCTTGGATCCCGCAACGCCGCGAACAGCAGTCAATCGTGGATCAGGAACAGCTACTTCACCCGTGTTAGGCTCGATCGTACAGAACGGATAGTTCGCGGCCTGTGCGGCTGCTGTCTTTGTAAGCGCATTGAAGAGCGTGGACTTGCCGACGTTGGGCAACCCGACGATACCGCACTGAAAACCCATGGGTGATGCTTTCTGTTTTAAAGAGTGTTTGACGCTATGTGCCGGATGGCGCGAAGCAGGTCAAGGGTGGTTGTTCAATAACAAAAAAGAGCCGCATCATGCGGCTCTTTTGAATTCAAGGTGAATGGTCGAAGCACTCTTATGAGGACTTCTGGATTTCGACAGAATGCGGATAAGGGATCGATATACTGCCAGCGTCGAAGCCTTCCTTGACCTTCTTGGTCATGTCGAACTTTATGTCCCAATAGTCACCCGCAGCGCACCAGACGCGAACGCCCAGATCAACTGAACTGTCGCCAAGATTGACCACGCGAATCCAAGGTTCTGGATCCGTATGGATGCGTTCATCGCGTGCAGCAAGGTCAGCGATGATGCCGACGGCTTTGTCGATGTCGTCCGAATAATCAATCCCGAAGGTGAAGTCGACGCGCCGGGTTGGGTGAGTGGAGTAGTTCTTGATGACTGCGCCCCAGGCCTTGCTGTTTGGCAGCAGGATCTGGACATTATCTGGTGTAGCCATTTCGGTCACGAAGAGGTTGATGTCCTTGATTGTACCTGAGGTACCTCCAACATCGACGAATTGACCAATCTTGTAGGGGCGAAAAATGATCAGCATAACACCGGCGGCAAGATCGCTGAGCGTGCCCTGCAAGGCCAGGCCGATCGCCAGCGAAGCTGCGCCGAGGACGGCAACAAGGCTGGTTGCCTGAATGCCGAAGAGCTGAAGCACAGCAATCAGCGTGACCAGCAAAATGAGCCACTTGATGACTGATGCGGCAAATGAACCGAGCGTGTCATCAATTTTCGGATTGGAGACAATCTTGTCGCGAATGAGTTTGCTTACAGCGCCGGCAACAATCCAGCCAACGATTATGACGACAACGGCCTTTAGGGCACTGATCAACATGGGGGCGAATGCGCTTGCCTGACTTATTGTTTCACTCATTTTGGATCCTCAAGATGGTCTTTAAATCAGTAGCTGGAACACGTTTGTTTAGATAAGCCGATTTTGTGCTGATCACACAAGTGGCAGCCTAAAATAATGTATATACTGTCGAGGTAAGGCGTCGCGTGTCGGCGATAGCGATATTCACAGAAGGTTGCTGTGCTCGCTTTATTTCTCGTCTTGGTTGCCTAAAAGCTTTTTCAACATCGCTGCCATGGGGCCTGACGTTGGAACGTTGGGGTTCTGCTTTCGTGCCTGATGGATATGACTCTGCTTTGCAGGCTTTTTAGCTGCGCTTTTGCGTTCCGCGGTGTCCTCGGCCTTCGGTTGGCGCTTTGCCTTTTCAGGCTCCAGTGCAAGGGTCAACTTGTTTGCAAACTGGCTGTCCTTGCCTTCAGCTGCCAGGGAGGCGTTGCGAGCGATTTCATCAAGCAACGGTTCGAGCCATTTCTGATCTGCCTTGGCGAAATCGCCAAGCACATAGTTCGCCACGAGCTTTTTGTCGCCTGGATGACCTATGCCGAGGCGCAGGCGCCTGTAGTCGGGTCCAATGTGGGCAGAGATGGATCGTAGTCCATTATGGCCACCATGACCTCCGCCAGCTTTCATGCGAAACTTTGCGGGTGGCAGATCCAGTTCATCATAGATGACCAGGATGTCTTCAGGCTCGCTTTTGAAGAAGCGCATGGCTTCACCCACGCTGCGACCTGACTCATTCATAAAGGTGAAGGGTTTCAGCAGCAGGACCTTTTCATTTCCCAGCCGGCCTTCGGACGTTTGTCCTTGAAAGCGGGATTTCCACGGGGAGAATGAGGCGTTTTGCCGATGAATTTCGTCAACTGCCAGAAAGCCGACGTTATGTCGGTTTCGTTCGTATTTAGACCCGGGGTTTCCGAGGCCGACAATCAGCCGCATCGGGGCCTCCATACGTTAGGCAGGCAATTTCAAGTGAGAGGGAGAAGCGCCTGTGGCGCCTCTCCGGATTCGGTCAAAAGCTTATTCAGCTTCTTCTTCAGCTTCTTCAGCTTCAGTTTCCTCATCGTCTGTTTCTTTCAGACCAGCAGGAGCAGCAATCGTTGCGATGGTGAAGTCGCGGTCGGTGATTGTTGGCTCACAACCTTCTGGAAGTGAAATCAGAGAGACGTGCAGGGAATCGCCAAGGTCGGCTTTCGAAAGGTCGAGTTCGAGAGCTTCTGGGATTGAGTCTGCAGGAACGTTTACTTCGATCGCATGACGAACGATGTTCAGAACACCGCCGCGCTTGAGGCCTGGGCATGTTTCCTCGTTGAGGAAGTGCACAGGAATTTCAACGGTCAAAGTTGTGTTCTTGGAAACGCGCAAGAAATCAACGTGAACGAGTTCGTCGCGGACTGGATGCAGCTGGTAATCTTTCGCGATTACCTGGTGCTTCTTGCCGTCAACCTCAATGGTCGCGATGTGCGTCAGAAAACCGCCCTTACGCAGAGCCAGTGTGGTTTCCTTCATTGGAATCGAGATCGGAAACGCGGGTTTTTTATCGCCGTAAATTACAGCAGGGATGAAGCCTTCGCGACGCAATGCACGAGCGGCCCCCTTGCCCACCCGGTCCCGAGTAGTTGCCTCAAGCGTGTAGCCTGTAGCCATGGCAAAAACTCCTATTGGATGTGTTTTCAAAAAGAATGAGAAAGACCGGCAAGCTATGCTTGTCCTTTGTGGTTCTGTCTCACTACGTCTCCTCCAGGGGTGCAGACGCGCGCTTGCTATAGCCGAAGCTTGACCTTTACGCAAGCAAAGGCTTTCGGGGCTCGGTCAGCCTGGCACCCAAGACTTTTTCACAGGTTCAATCTTACAAAAATTTTAGTTGGCTGGACGCATCATAGCGATTAGGCAAGGGGCGTCATGAAAGGTTCTTTATGAGCAAACTATCTCTTCTGTCTCTCTCCGTTTTTGCCATCGCACTATCGCCTGCATCTGCGTCCCCCACCTACACTGACATGCCAGTCGTTCAACAGCTCGAACAGCGCTGCGATGTTGAGGCTATGGAGCGCTTGGATGCTTCCAAGGTGATTGCCTACACATTCGAAAACCCGACCTATACGGATACCACCATTGTCGCGCCGGGGGCCGTCTTCCGGAAACACAAGGAATGGTACCGGCTGGAATACAGCTGCGCGCTTGAGGATGATCTTAGAACGGTTCAGTCCTTCGAGATGAAGGTTGGCGATGTCATCCCCCACGAAGACTGGGAGAGATACTATTTGTATCCGTAGTGGGTCGCTGAGGTCGCACACATGAAAAAGCCGGCGATGACGCCGGCTTTTTCATGTTCCGTGATGTGCTGTGTCAGCTGAATAGGCTGGAAACCGATTTTTCCAAAGATGTGCGATTGATCGCTTCACCGAGCAACGGTGCGATTGAAATCGCACGGATGTTGGATGCTGCGGTGATCGCGGCCGTCGGCTCGATAGAATTGGTGATCACCAGTTCTTTCAGCTTCGATGAAGTCACGCGAGCCACTGCGCCGCCTGAGAGCACTCCATGGGTGATGTAAGCCGTCACTGACTTTGCGCCATCGTTGAGCAATGCTTCTGCTGCATTGCAAAGCGTGCCGCCGCTGTCGACAATGTCATCAACCAAGATACAGTCGTAGCCAGCAACATCACCAATGATGTTCATGACTTCGGATTCTCCAGGCTTGTCGCGACGTTTGTCAACGATTGAGAGCGGAGCTTCAATTCGTTTCGCCAGCGCACGAGCGCGTACAACGCCGCCTACATCTGGTGACACGACCATGACGTTGTCCGTCGCGTAACGTTCCTTGATGTCACGGGTCATGACTGGCGCTGCGAAAAGGTTGTCCGTCGGGATGTCGAAGAACCCCTGAATCTGTCCCGCGTGAAGGTCAAGGGTCAGGATACGATCCGCGCCGGCTTCTGTGATCAGGTTGGCAACGAGTTTCGCCGAGATTGGCGTGCGGCCTGATGCACGTCTATCCTGGCGGGCGTAACCGAAATATGGAAGCACGGCCGTGATGCGCCGTGCGGAAGATCTGCGGAGCGCATCGATGATGATCAACAGCTCCATCA
>JABXHV010000073.1 GCA_013373445.1 Paracoccaceae bacterium
CAGGCGCACAGACCGAAGAGCACCAGATCCGCATGGTTTCTGAAATTGCCAAGCTGGTCGACGGTTCTGATGGCACGCTCGACATGGCCGCCTACGAACGTACTGTTAAGTCCCTGCTGTCCGGTGGTTCTGATCCGGTCATCACCAAAGAGCCTTCAGGTGCGACAACAACTGTTGTGACTGACAAAATGTAATATCTGGTTGAGTCCACGACCTGAACAGAAAAAGGCCGCCTCATGTGAGGCGGCCTTTTTTGTTTTTTGGAGCATCAGTTTTCTGAAGGCGGATACCAGAGGCGCACCTTTTCATCGCCCCGATTGATCAACACATGGTTGTTGGCGAAGACCCTGTAGCTATGGCTCCAGCTCCCATCAGGCCAGCGCACACGGACGTTGGCTCGCTCGGAAACGCCAAGACCAAAATGCAAAAATCCTGCCTGGCCCGATGCATGTCCGGCACCGACCTGAACGTCGCGCACCACGGTGCGGTTGCCCACTTTTACGCTAACCTTGGCGCCGACTGCATTGCCGTTGGCCTGGCCTGGTTGCTTGATCTCCACGGCCAGCCAGTTGCCAAGTGGCTTGACGGTATTTTTGTCCCCCGCGCCAATATTGCGGAAGAGACTGACCGGGCTTTCGCGGTTGACGACGACCATGTCAACCAGACCGTCCATGTTGAAGTCCGCAATGCCGGCGCCGCGGCCGCGGCGGTCCAGTCCGATACCCGCAATGTCTCCGACTTCGACGAAGCTCTCGTCCCATTGACCCAGCAACAGATTGTCTGGGTCAAAGCTGGCAAAATCAGGCATGGCTTCAACATTGCCCTTCGCGATGAAGAGATCCCACAGGCCGTCGTTGTTGACGTCCTGAAAATCCGAATGCCAGCCTGTTGAGGGACGAATATCTTCACCGGTATAGGGCCGATGCGCCGTGACGCCGCGTTCAAAGGCAATGTCGCGATAGATCGGCAGCGTTTCATCTGCCTCGTCGTCCAGCATCTGCAGCTTGGTGTCACCCATGCTCGTCAGTGCATATTCCGGGTAACCGTCGACGTTCAGGTCAATAGACGCAATGCCCATGCCCCAGATCTTCAGGTGTCTCCAGCCATCGCTGCGTCGGTAGGGCTTGGGGGGACGGTCCTTTGGCAGGGCCCAAAGTTGTTCTTCTCCACCGCGGTAATAATGCCGGTCATTGGAAACGCGCAGGGATGGCGATCCGGACCGGTTCCAGTCGGTGAACAGGATCGACAGACTGCAATAACCTGGGCTCAGGCGTGTTGCATCCGAGTATTCGGCCTTGTCGCTCGATGTTGGCCGGAACAAGAAATTGTCATGACATGTGCCCCAGGGAGATCCCGGAGCGGAGCGGTCAACGTAATTCCCAAACGCCAGCGTCGGGAACGCCTGTTCTTCTTCCCATAAGGCAGAAAAGGCCGTTGTCCATTCACGCCCGCCGTCAAATGCAAGGTCACGATTGGCGTTCTCGAACCGGCATTCGCCCTTGCCGCGCAACAAGATATTTTGCCCCAGCCGTAAAACGGCCAGATCCATAATGCCGTCGTTGTCGAAATCGAGCGGGTAGGCGCCCAGGATTTTTGTTTCAAGCCGGTCGGAGAGTCCTGACGGGAGGCGTTGGAAGGAAAGAGCGGATCCGACCAGGCTCCGGTTTTTGTAGACTGCAGCGGGTGCTTCGCCACCGGCGATAAAAAGGTCCGGACGGCGATCTGCATTGCAGTCGAAAACTGCGACGCCACCGCCGACAAAGAACTCCCAAGCGCCTTTGTACTGATGATCAATACCGGCCGCTGCAGCCTCCTCGACGAAAACAGGGACAGGCGCCAGAGTTGTTGCGCGTTCCTGGCTATGGCTGCTGGTGGTTGCACCGAGCAAAAACAGCGCGGCCACAAGATGCGCACGCGGGTTGGTGATCATACGGGTCATTGTGGGATCTCCAGGCTGCGCAGAAAGGCAATAATGGACTGGCGCTGGGCTTCATCAAGGTCGGAATAGGCTTTACGGGAATCTGTAGCCGCTCCGCCATGGGCATCGATAACCTCGTGCAAGGTTGTCAGATCACCGCGATGGCCATAGGGCGACGTTGATCCTATCCCCCAAAGCTCTGCGGTGATGAAAACATCTCTCGCCACGAACCGCTGACCCAGAAGTTCATTGCCGAGTGTCGGCCGCGCCGCGTCTGCAATTCGGTGACGTTTCAGGTCGCCAAACAGCGGAACAAGAAGCCTGCCTTCGGCATCGCGTTCCAGGGACTTGCCCCACGGTGTCTCAGCCAGATCAATTGTAATTGGCGCATCAACTTCAGATGTACGCAGTGTTCCGGCGTTTTCAACTGGGCTCGGGTCCAGGAAGACACTGCTTTCAAGCGGCAGTGTTGGCCGGTGACAGCTTGCGCAGCCGATGTCGGAAAACAGTTTTTCGCCGGTTGATGCCGCCTCGGCCCATTCCTTTGGCAAGTCCTCTCGCCGCTGAGGTGGTGCGAGGGTCGCCTGCCAGGCAACGAGAGCTGACACCTGGCCAGTGCTGATCTCATCGCTCACGTCATCGCCATCGAAATCGTCGGTGCCTGTCCAACGCGCGCCGAAGCGCTCGCTCGCCTGTATCCCGTGGTGCTGGTTGAGCGCATTTACGGTGAACTGGCGGAGAGACGCAAAAACGCCTTTTTGACCGAAAGGACGTATGATCAGATCGTCGTCGACACCCTCAAGGCCGGCAACATCCAGTGTTCCGTCCGGATGAGCGGTCAGTGATCCGAAGGTGATACCCTTGGTGCTTAGCTCTTGTTTGGCGTCGGCTCCGCTGGCGCGGGCCTCTTTTAGAACGCTTCGTCGTTGGGCCTGAAGATCGGCAGTCATTTCGCGCGCCAGCAACTCCACAAGCCCTGCGCCAAACAGCGCATTCGTTCCGCGCTCATTGGAGAACTGCGGATCGATCGTGTCAAAGTCTGCGCTCTCAAAGCCTTCAGAGACGAACACATTGGCGGTAAAATCGCCGGCGCCGCCCGCAACAGGGCTGTTGTGACATGAGGCACATGAGTTAGCGTCCATTCCGGCGAGCCGTTGAAAGGCAAGATTCGTTGGACGGCGGCGTTTGGTTGGAACGATGGCTTGGGTTGCGTCCGGCCGCCCGACGCCATCTTTGGGCGTAAACTTGCCGGAAAAGAGCGTCTCGCCAAAGTCGATGAGTGACTGAAGGGCATCAGAATCTGCGCCAGCATAGTCTGAAAAGGGCATGTCTTTTGTCAGCACATGCTCATCCCAAGGATGGTTTGCCGCCTTCATGTTGTCCGCCATCACAGGCGTGGAAAAAGCCAGAGCGGCCAAAGCAATCGGCAGGACTGAGGTCCTGCCGCTGAATACCCGCAAAAGCGATTTTTGGGTGCTCATAAAGGAGCCTCCATGAGTTTGTCATTGTTTGCTGAAGTCGGCTCGACTTGGGTGCTTTTGGGGGAGCGATTGTCGAGACGTTCCATGGCTTGTGCTACAAGACCGCGGTGAATGAAATCCGCATTCCATGGCATCACATCGATTTGGAACTTCGTTGTCAGGTTCTCTACCAAAGCGTCATTGAGACCCTGATAAAGCCCGTCTTCCATGAATTGATAGGCGCGAACAGATTGTCCTGTCAGAACGACCCTGGAAGGGTCGAGAATCGCCAGAATGCGCGCGATCGCGTAACCGAGAACAATGCCAGCATCCTTGAGAGTTTTCAAAGCATGCTCATTGCCATTCTCGGCAGACAGGAACAGTTCTTCTGAAGTTGCCCCATCTGGAAGGATCGCCTTGGGATCGCTGCTCTCCGACATCTTTTTGTAGGCCCGGATAAGAGCATAGTCACCCAGATAGGCTTCGATGCAGCCTTGCTTTCCGCAACGACAAAGGGCCCCTCCGGGCATGTGATTGGTATGACCCAATTCACCTGCGGAGCCATGCTCGCCAGCAAAAAGCTCTCCGTTTAGATGGAGGCCCATACCGACCCCATAGTCCAGCATGATAACGGCGAAGGTACCGCTGTATTTATCCGGTTCCAGCCAGTGCAGGGCCTCGGTGATCATGTTTGTGTCATTGGATAAGAGACAATTCACATCAAATGACCGACGCAATTCGGCGATGATGGGAATGTTGCGTCCCGCAAAGGCGGGGCTCCAAACCACTTCACCGGTGCGTAGATCAACCACGCCCTGGGCGGCGACAGATATTTCGCGCACCTGACGCTTTTCAAGGTTGGCTTCTTCCATGAACGTTTCGATGGCTGAAAGTAGTATCGGGGGAAAGTTCTCGGCGTTGGCGGTGCTGCTGTCGAAATGCACGAACTTTGAGCGGCATTTTTCGCCAGCAAAATTGGCAAGCGCGAGAGCGATGGAGTTCACTGAGATACGCACAGTGATCACGAAGGCTGCGTTTGAACAGAGCTGCAATAAGGACCGTGGACGTCCACGTGTGAGATTGACGCCGGTGTCTTCCGAGTCGATTCCCTCGATCAAACCTTCGTCAAGCAAGTCCGACGTAATGGCGGTTACAGTTGCCGGACTCAAGGCCGTCGCCTGGCCCAAGTCGATGCGGGCCTGAGGGCCGCAGCGTCTGAGTGCTTGCAAGATTACTTTACGGTTTCGGCGCCTGATTTGGTCGCGGTCGCTCTTTTTAGTCATATTTCTTACGCGCCACTGACGTGAACGCGTCCTCCCAACCCGAAGTTGATTCCGGGCTATTTTTCTTCTGATCACCGCACCTCCCAGTAGCAGTGAAGAAAACAATGTTGACAGCAGCGATGCTTTAGAGCAACTTTTTTCGGACAACGAAAAAAATTAATGGCAAGTTGTCGCACACGCACTCTACAACGGTGCGAGGAAACGACACGGCCCTGATCAACAGGGCTGTTACAAGTGGAGGATACTATCATGCGTAAGATCGCAACCCTTGTTGCTGGTGCTTTGCTGTCAGCAACTGCAATCAATCTCGCCCATGCTGAAGACATTGTTGTCGGAGTGAGCTGGTCGAACTTCCAGGAAGAGCGTTGGAAAACAGATGAAGCCGCAATCAAGGGTGCCCTTGAAGCTGCAGGCGCGTCTTACATCTCCGCTGATGCCCAGAGCTCTTCTGCAAAACAGATTTCCGACGTTGAAGCCCTGATCGCACAAGGCGCAACTGCTCTGATCATTCTTGCACAGGATGCACAGGCTATCGGCCCTGCAGTCCAGGCTGCTGCGGATGAAGGTATCCCGGTTGTAGGTTATGACCGTCTGATCGAAGACGGTCGCGCGTTCTACCTGACCTTCGACAACGTTGAAGTTGGTCGCATGCAGGCACGTGCAGTCTTGGAAGCTGCCCCTGAAGGCAACTACGTCATGATCAAGGGCTCCCCAACCGATCCAAACGCAGACTTCCTGCGCGGTGGTCAGCAGGAAGTCCTTCAAGACTCAATCGACAGCGGCAAGATCAAGATCGTTGGCGAAGCTTACACTGACGGCTGGCTCCCAGCGAACGCTCAGCGCAACATGGAACAGATCCTGACTGCTGAAGACAACAACGTTGATGCGGTTGTCGCATCCAACGATGGTACTGCAGGCGGTGTTGTTGCTGCTCTGACAGCACAGGGTATGGAAGGTACGCCAGTATCCGGTCAGGATGGCGACCATGCGGCTCTGAACCGCGTTGCCAAGGGCACTCAGACCGTGTCCGTCTGGAAAGACGCTCGTGAACTCGGTAAAGCTGCCGGTACAATCGCTGTTGAGCTCGCCAAGGGCACGGATATGGCTGACATCGAAGGTGCGAATGCTTGGACATCTCCAGCTGGCACAGAGTTGACGGCACGGTTCTTGGCTCCAATGCCAATCACCAAGGACAACCTGACCGCAGTCGTGGATGCGGGCTGGATCGAAAAAGATGCTCTGTGTCAGGGCGTTTCCAACGGTCCTGCTCCGTGTAACTAAAAATCTGCTGAAAGATATTGAGATCGCCCCGACCCCGGTTGGGGCGATCAACTTTTAGCACGCGCTTTTTGTCGGAAAGCATGGCCCGGGTTTCCCTTCGCGGAAACCAATCTATACTTCCTCGACAACTTTTCTTTAGGGAGCTTTCTGATGTCTGATGACGCCTTGTCTGGCGCAAAGCAGCCGACAGCACGGAACTTTCTTTCTGCCTTGCAGCTGGACACCCGGCTATTGGGTATGATTGGAGCGTTCGTTGTACTGTGTCTGGTGTTCAATGTTGTAACGGATGGTCGGTTTCTGACGCCGCGCAACATCTTTAACCTGAGCATTCAGAGCGTCTCGGTCGCGATCATGGCGACGGGCATGGTCTTCGTTATTGTGACTCGTCACATTGACCTCTCTGTCGGTTCCCTGTTGGCGACCGTTGCGGCCATCATGGCTGTGGCGCAGACGGATTTTCTTCCCAATGTCGTGGGCCTCGGTCTCGGCCATCCACTTGTTTGGATCCTGGCGATCGTGGCTGGTATCATCGGCGGTGTCATTATTGGCGCCTTCCACGGTTGGCTGATCGGCTATCTTGGAATTCCTGCCTTCATTGTGACGCTTGGCGGTCTTCTGGTCTGGCGCAACGTTGCCTGGTTCATCACCGATGGCCAGACAATCGGCCCGCTTGATGAGACCTTCACCAAGATCGGTGGTATCGGCGGAACGCTCGGTGAGACCTGGTCGTGGGTGTTTGGTATTGTTGCGACCCTGGCGGCGCTTGGATTTCAGGTGGTTTCGCGTCGTCGTAAACAGGCCCACGGATTTCCGATCAAGCCTTTGTGGGCTGAAGCGGTCTTGTCCGCACTTGTATCAGGCGCGATCCTTGGATTTGTCTGGATCCTGAACTCCTATGATATTCCCAAAGCGCGCTTGCGCCGTATCTATGAAGCTGCAGGCGAAACACTGCCGGATGGGTTCACCACCGGTTACGGTGTTCCTTATTCTGTTGTCCTGTTGATTGTTGTGGCGATTGTCATGACTGTCGTTTCGCAGCGAACAAGGCTTGGACGTTATATCTTTGCAACGGGTGGCAACCCGGATGCAGCCGAGCTGTCCGGCATCAATACACGCATGTTGACTGTCAAGATCTTTGCCCTGATGGGTGGCCTCTGTGCCCTGGCGGGTGCAGTTGCCGCGGCGCGCCTCGGCTTTTCAACCAATGACATAGGCACGCTCGATGAGCTCCGTGTTATTGCTGCAGCGGTTATTGGCGGAACGGCTCTTGCCGGCGGTGTTGGTACGATCTACGGCGCCATCCTTGGTGCATTGATCATGCAGTCCCTTCAGTCGGGCATGGCGATGGTCGGCGTGGATGCGCCGCTTCAAAACATCGTCGTTGGCACCGTGCTCGTCATGGCGGTCTTCGTTGACATTCTTTATCGCAAGCGCGTGGGAGACTGATAAAATGACCACTCCCTTGATTGAAATGAAAGACATGTCCATCTCTTTTGGTGGTGTGCATGCCGTCGATAATGTCTCTGTTGATTTGTATCCGGGTGAGGTTGTCGGCCTGCTTGGGCACAACGGTGCAGGCAAGTCGACGCTGATCAAGATCCTGTCCGGCGCCTACAAGGCGGATTCCGGCGAGATCCGCGTCAACGGCAAGAAGGTCTCGATCAACAGTCCGCGCGATGCACGGGCACACAACATCGAAACCATCTATCAGACACTGGCTTTGGCCGATAACCTCGATGCGGCGTCAAACCTGTTTCTGGGCCGTGAACTGACGACCGCACTTGGCTTTGTTGATGACGATGCGATGGAAGCTGAAACCCGCAAGATCATGGGCCGCTTGAACCCGAATTTTGCGAAGTTCTCATCGCCGGTGAAAGCTCTTTCGGGTGGACAGCGCCAGTCCGTTGCGATCGCCCGTGCCGTGTATTTCAACGCCCAGACGTTGATCATGGATGAACCAACTGCTGCGCTTGGTCCTCATGAAACCCAAATGGTTGCTGAGCTGATCAAGGAGCTGAAGGCTCAGGGCATCGGTATTTTCCTTATCAGTCATGACATTCACGACGTGTTTTCGCTCTGCGACCGTGTTGCAGTAATGAAGAACGGTAAGGTTGTCGGAACGGCCAAGACGGACGACGTCACTGACGATGAAGTGCTCGGCATGATCATTTTGGGCAAATGTCCCCCAGGCGCCACGCCTGGGCCAGGTGCGCTCAACGACGATTAAACAATGAAGAAACGGCCCGTGAGATAGCCTCCCGGGCCGTTCGCACGTCTGGAAGTTGCTCTCCGGCGGTGATCCACAGCAGTCAAAAGGGTGTTCGCAATGTTTATTGGTCTGGATATTGGAACCAGTTCGGTCAAGGCAATCCTCCTGGGTGAGGCGCAGAACCTGATTGCGCAGGCAACTGCAGATTTGACTGTGGAGCGCCCGCATCCGTCATGGTCTGAACAGGACCCGGACAGTTGGTGGACGGCCTGTGGGGCGGCCATGGACGAGCTTGCCAGCATTGCACCTGCAGCGATGGCCGCGGTAACCGGCATCGGCCTTTCAGGACACATGCACGGCGCGACTCTTTTGGGTGCCGATGACAAGCCGCTGCGGCCTTGCATCCTCTGGAATGATGGCCGCTCTGCCGATCAGTGCGTTGATCTGGAAGCGCGCGAGCCAAAATTCATGTTACTGGGCGGCAACCGCGTCATGCCTGGATTTACGGCACCGAAGCTCCAGTGGGTGCGCGAAAATGAACCAGAAATCTTTGAAAAGACCGCTAAGGTTCTGCTCCCCAAGGACTATGTACGACTCAAACTGACCGGCGAGCATGTCGGTGATATGTCGGACAGCGCCGGCACCTTGTGGATGGATGTCGATAAGCGCGACTGGTCCGATGACCTTTTGGCCGCCACCGGGTTGACCCGGGATCATATGCCGTCGCTTGTCGAAGGGTCTGCAGTATCGGGGACGTTGCGTGCCGAGCTGGTACAACGTTGGGGCATGGCCCAGGCACCTGTTGTGGCTGGCGGCGGCGGTGACAATGCTGCATCGGCTTGCGGTGTTGGTGCGACCACACCTGGATCTGCGTTTCTGTCCCTCGGGACCTCTGGCGTGTTGTTCGTTTCGAATGACAAATTCTCCCCGAACGTCGACAGTGCGGTTCATGCGTTCTGTCACGCGGTGCCTGACACATGGCACCAGATGGGAGTTATCCTGTCTGCAACTGACAGTTTGAACTGGTTGGCCGCAACGGTGGGTGCAAAGCCTGCCGAACTCACAAAGGCGATGGGCAGCGTTGAGGGACCTTCAGATGCTTTGTTCCTGCCTTATCTGGGCGGTGAGCGCACACCGCACAATGATGTCAAGATCCGGGCTGGGTTCTACGGCATTTCCCACGATACAGACGTAAGTGTGCTGACCCATGCTGTTCTGGATGGTGTGGCATTTGCCTTGAAAGACTGCATGGAAGCCTTGGCGGTTGCAGGGACCAAGGTCGAAAGGGTTACCGCCGTTGGCGGCGGGTCACGCTCCACAGAATGGCTGCAGATCATTGCCAGTCTGCTTGATGTTGTTGTCGACGTTCCGGCTGACGGCGATTTTGGAGCGTCGCTCGGGGCTGCGCGCCTTGGTCAGGCCGCCGCGCTTGGGACAACGGAAGGCATCTTCGCCCCGCCACCAATGAGCGCTAGCGTCGAGCCACGAACAGACCTTACTGCAGCCTACGCAGACGCTTACGGCAAATGGCGGACCTTGTATCCTGCCCTGAAACAGGCTGGCTTCTGAAGCAAACCGCAGGATCGCTGGGGTTTGATCGACACCAACGTATAGCTGCCCATTTTTTGGGCGGTTGTTGGTTGATATTTTTCTCTGCCTAGTCTTTCATCTTCTTATGAGGCCCTTTACAAGCGTCGTATGAAAGACGTCCCATATCTTGAACCGGGCATGGCTCTGTTTCTGGACTTCGATGGCACGCTCGTTGAATTTGCACCCCGCCCGGATGCAGTCGAGATAGCGCCAGGTCTTCAGGTATTGCTTGAGAAGCTTTGCGAGCACCTTGATGGTGCTTTGGCCATCGTCACCGGTAGGCCCATTTCGCAGATTGATGGTTTTCTTGCGCCACTGCTTTTGCCTGCAGCAGGCTTGCATGGCTTGGAAATGCGTTTCGAAGCGCAAAAGCCTACGAGCTTGCGAGAACCTGACAGCGACATCATGCAGCTCAAGGCTCGTTTGCAAGCCTCAAGGCTGTTGCAAGAAGGCGCATTTTTTGAGGACAAGGGTCCCGCTGCAGCGCTTCATTACCGCGACGCCCCGAATTTGCGGGATGCGGTCATTGAGGAAATGAAGACTGCGATTGCGGACTTGCCGTCTCTGCACTTGATCACTGGCAAAATGGTTGTCGAAGCCAAACCAAACACCAGCGACAAGGGAGAAGCGGTGCAGGCGTTTCTCAAACAGCCTCAATTTGCTGGCTGTCGCCCGGTTTTCATAGGTGACGATGTGACAGATGAAGACGGTATGGCCGCAGCTCAGGATTGCGGCGGCTTTGGCGTCAAGGTTGGTCAGGGCGGAACGAGCGCGTTGCATCGTTTGGCGGATGTCACCGCCGTACAAGAGTGGCTGAAAATGCAAGTCCTTCGATTGGAGAACTAATACATGGTGTGGAACGCTTCTGCTACGCTGCCCCCTTCGCTCGATCTGGCAATGATCGGCAATTGTTCATATGCCGGTTTGCTGGATAAAATGGGGACCTATGTGTGGGCCTGCTTGCCGCGTTTTGACGGGGATCCTGTGTTTCACTCTTTGCTCGGCACCAACGGTGAGCAAGGTGATGGCGCATTCTCCATCGAGCTTGACGGCGCAGTTCGCTCAGAGCAGGAATATGTGCCCAACACAGCCATCGTTAAGACCCGTATCTATGATGATAACGGCAATGCGATTGAGCTCACGGATTTTGCGCCCCGATTGATTACCAAGGGCCGGATGTTTCGTCCAAATGCCATAGTGCGCCGGGTACACACGATCTCAGGCCATCCGCGCATTCGCGTGCGTTGCAGACCACGGTTTGCTTGGGGCAGCAAGGACCCGGAAGTAACATTCGGCTCAAACCATATTCGCTGGGTGGGCGACAAGATGGCCTTGCGCATGACCACAAATGCGTCCGTGACCTATGTTCGCGAAGAGACGCCCTTCCTGCTTGATGGCCCGCGCTCGTTTTATCTTGGCCCCGATGAATCCCTGACGGATGATCCGGAAAAAATCTGCCGCGACTTTGAGGAAAACACCAATCTTTATTGGCGCCATTGGACGCGTCGTCTTGCCTTGCCGCTGGAGTATCAGGAAGCGGTGATCCGTGCAGCGATTACCTTGAAGCTCTGCACCTATGAAGAAACAGGCGCGATCATTGCGGCTGCCACCACCTCCATTCCTGAAGCGTCAGGAACGGAACGCAATTGGGATTATCGCTATTGTTGGCTTCGTGATGCGTTCTTTGTGGTGCGCGCGCTGAATTCCCTTTCCGAAGTTGAGACGATGGAGAATTATCTGCGTTATCTCAACAACATCGTTGCTGTGACCGGCGGCGGGCACGTGCAGCCCCTCTTCGGCATCGGCATGGAAGAAAAACTCATCGAAGAATTCGTTGACTTGCCGGGATATCGCGGCAACGGACCGGTCCGGGTCGGCAACCAGGCTTATGAGCATTTCCAGCACGATGTTTATGGTAACATCGTCCTCGGTGCTGCGCAGGCCTACTTTGATAAACGCCTTTTGCACCAGCCGGGTGTCGACGACTTTGAACGCCTTGAGATGATTGGCGAACGCGCTTTCCAGATGCATGACCAACCAGATGCAGGAATTTGGGAACTTCGCACGCGCGCGCGCGTTCATACATCGTCATCCCTTATGTGCTGGGCCGCTTGCGACCGCCTGGCGAAAATTGCGGAGCAATTTGAACTGCCTGACAAGAAGACTTATTGGGCCGAGCGTGCATCAACAATCCATTCTGTGATCTGTAAACGTGGCTGGAACGAAGAGGTCGGGGCTTTTGTGGAGAGCTTTGAAGGCTCAGATTTGGATGCCAGCCTACTGCTCATGGCAGAAGTGGGTTTCCTTCCTGCCAAAGATCCAAGATTCATCGCCACGGTGGACAAGATCGGCGCCTCATTGCGCAAGGGCAATCATTTGTTCCGCTATCATGCAGCGGATGATTTCGGCGCACCGGAGAACGCCTTTAACATTTGCACCTTTTGGTACATCGACGCCTTGGCGCGGATTGGCCGAAAGGAAGAAGCCCGCGAAATATATGAAACCATGTTGTCCTGCCGAAACCATGTCGGGCTGTTGTCGGAAGACACCACCCCTTCCACCGGTGAGCTTTGGGGCAATTTTCCGCAGACCTATTCAATGGTCGGAATTATCAACGGCGCTGTTCGCTTGAGCGAAGGCTGGGAAAAGGCAATCTAATTTATTTTTTAAATCAAAACATGAAAAGAGGACGTGATGAGTAGGCTAGTCATTGTATCGAATCGAGTGGGACCACTAAAAGATACAGGACGGGCTGGCGGCTTGGCAGTCGCTCTCGTTGACGCACTGACCAAAAGCGGTGGCATCTGGTTTGGTTGGTCAGGTGAGGTCTCTGAAGAAGGCACATTCGGTGCCTTCAAGACTCAGAAAACAAAGTCGGTTGAGCTTGTGCAAATGGACATGACTCAAGCCGATTATGATGACTTCTACGGCGGCTATGCCAACCGGACTCTATGGCCGGTACTGCATTATCGTCTTGATCTGGCGGTGTTTGACCGCCGATTTGAGCAAGGCTACCGCTATGTCAATGAGCGTTTCTCCACACGCCTTGGACCACTGTTGAAGCCAGATGATGTCATCTGGGTCCATGACTATCATTTTTTGACTTTTGCCAGCCACATGCGTGCGATGGAAGTGAACAATCCCATTGCGTTCTTTTTGCATATTCCCTTCCCGGCCCCAGAAGTTCTCGCTGCCCTGCCCAATGCCGAATCCATCGTTCGGTCCATGCTTGCATATGATCTGATCGGCTTTCAGACCGAACGCGATGCAAGCAATTTCCGCCGTTTCGTTGAAGAAGAACTCGGCGGAACGGACCTTGGTGATGGTCGTCTGTCTGTCGCAGGCGGCGAGGTGATCGCCAAGGCTTACTCCATCGGTATTGACGCGGAAAACTTTGCCAAGTTCACATCGACGCTGGACGCACGGCGCAACATCGATCGACTGGAAAAGTTGATGGGCGGACGGCAGCAGATTATTGGCGTCGATCGGATCGACTACACAAAGGGTCTACCTGAACGTTTTAGATCCTTTGAGCGGTTGCTGGAGGATTATCCGGAGAACCGCGGACGGGTCTCTCTGATGCAAGTCGCGCCACCGTCTCGCGCAGATCTTGATGCCTATATCGACATCCGGCGGGAGCTGGACGAGATGACGGGGCACGTCAACGGACGCTTTGCTGACCTGGACTGGACGCCAATCCGTTTCCTGACCAAATCCTTCACTCGCCGCGCCTTGTCCGGCATTTACCGAGCCAGCAAGGTCGGTCTTGTCACGCCCCTGCGTGACGGCATGAACCTTGTCGCAAAGGAGTACATTGCGGCTCAAAGGCCCGAGGATCCCGGGGTCTTGGTGTTGTCCCGCTTTGCCGGCGCAGCAGAAGCAATGAAAGAGGCCATCATCGTCAATCCGCATTCGCCGGAAGAGGTCGCAGCAGGCCTGCAGCGCGCGATCACAATGCCATTGGACGAGCGCCGCGATTGCTGGAAGATAATGTTCGACCGGATGTGCAAGGAAGACGCGGTTGCCTGGTCCCGGGCGATCATGGATGATGTGGTCAAATGCCGGAGCGGCAATACGGTGAGACCGCACTAGGCACCTTGCAGCAAGCCGTCAAAGACCTCGATAGAAACGGCGTCCGTCGGGATCTGCCAGATCGTGAAGACGGTTCGCTGCCGCCTTCGCAAATTTCAGTGTGACGGACTTGCGAGTCGCAGCAGAAATCTTGTCCTCGGGGGCTTCGCGGATGATTTCCGCACCAAAGCCGTCGGAAAGGATCAATCCGGCATCTTCAGGAAAGATATCCATCGGGACGTCTGGATGGGTGGCAAAGTAAAGGCGGTCGCAGTGCTGTCTGTACTCTGGCCATTTGGTATCGACCCGAAAGTCTGCAATCGATGATTTGACCTCCACGATCCAAAGTTCGCCTTTGGGTCCAAGGGCCAGAAGATCAGCACGCCGTCCCGAAGAAAGGGTGATCTCTGGCAGGCAGGAAAAGTCGTGGCGACGCAGCAACCGCGCCGTCCCGCGCCAGACTTTCAAGGCCGTTTCGGATTGTCTTCCGTCGACCAGTGGATCGTCCAGAACAACACGTCCTGCGCTAGCTTTGGGTGGCAAAGGGTCAGATGATGTCATGCGTCAAGTTTCACACACTCATTCACCGGTTTCAAAGTCAAAACCGTTTGAATGACGTTCACTTGTCAAACTTCGGTTGCGTCGCGCCTGCCGCAACGCATAGGATTGGCCGGGCTAAGTCTTGAATTTTTGGAGTTTCGGGTGCCCAAGTTTTCGCTCGTTTTGCGGTGTTTGACGTGTTGTCTCATGGTCCTGGCAACGGGCTTCGCAGGTGCAGCTTATGCAGGCAAGGGTGATCGAGCACCCTCGGTTCAACGATCCAGCCCTTTGCTGGAGGGCCGTATACTTGAGGTTAGACTTGCGGATTTTGCGCAAGGTATCTGGACAGTGGATCGCCAGACCTGTGACGGGTTCACGACCATTGAAGAAGCTAAAAACGGCTCCGCCATTACGATTTTTCGCAGCCTGTATGAAACGCCATCCCAGATCTGCATGGTCTATGGTGCCGAACAGGGAAAAAGCAGGGCACAGCGCGCGGCATTGAACTGCACCCAAAATTCTGGCGGCACGATGCTGGGTCTGTTGACGCTACGCAAGCGTGGCAGCTCGGTGCTACTGGTCGAAGACGGCGAAAGACCGCAGCAAAGCTATCGGTTCTGCAGGCCTGTTGTCAGCGTTCTGGAGCAGGTGATGGCGCCGGGTCAACGGCAAGACTGACGCCAAGCTTCGTCGCGAGTTCGCGCATTGCGGTATCAGCGGAGAAGTGCGCTGCAGTTTCGGCCAAAAGGGCGCGGGCTTCGTCATTTGCACCAAAATCCATCAGCCATTGTACTTCGCGCAATGGCAGTTCCTTGCGCCAGCGCTTGGGAAGCGTTTGCAGCACGGGATTTGAAGAGATCAGTGTCTCGGCGCGGTGAAGCTCTGTAATTGCATCGGCGAAGAGACCTTGATCGGCAAGGGCGTCTGCCTTCAGTCGCATCATGCCCGGATTCGTCTTGTATGTGCTCAAAGCTTCAATCGAAGCAGGATCAATTGCTTGCCCGGTAGACAGGGTCTCAAACAGCGATCCGAAGGCTTCAAGACCATCGAAATCCGGCGACAGCGGTAGAGCTTTCGATTTGAGTTCGGCAGCGGCCGAACGTTCAAAGGTCCGTGTGATACGGCGGATCAAATTGAGCGAGTAGAGATGGTCGTGATTGCCATGTGTCGAGTTGAGGCAGTGCAGTTGCGCCTGCGGCCAGAGGTTATGAGACCGCACTGCATTGGCAGCATCGACAGGGTCGAGGCAGCCATAGTAGAGGTTCATGCGTTCCTGAAGCGATACTGAACACCCACCGAGTGAACTGGCCACCGAAGCATCCCCTATTTGCAGATAGTCGGAACTCTGAGCCCCGGGATGGCCGAGTTCGATTTCTGCGCCGAAGGCGTGAACCTCTCCATCCTGCCGTCTGAGAGCGGTTCGAAGAGCCGCATAGCCGCCCATCGAAGATCCATAATAAATGAGACGTTTTGGAGTTTCGGATTCCAGGGCTAAATCCAAAGCCGCATCAATCTGTGCGTCCAGACCCAGATACCAGCGATATTCGGTATCGTTCAAAAACAGACAGCTATGTCGTGTCGCCCTGAAAAGCTGTTCAAGCCCAAACTTGCCTGGCGGCACGCGGACTTGTGAGAACACCACAACCGTGATGCCGCTGTCTCCGCGGCTAAGGCTTTGTTGCAGGCGGACTTCGTCAGGCGTTTCCATGGGCGTAGTCCGCTGTTATGAGCCAAACGAGCAAATCGTATTACTGCGCCCGAGCCTTTGTACGTGGATTTTGGTTGTCGGCTGAAAGGTCGGCTTCAGAGGGTTCGCTGACGAGAACAACTTCTTGCCCGCTTGGTTGTTTGCGTACTACGGCGCCGGGGAACAAGAGCGCGGGATTGTCTTTCAGCAATGGGACTTGGCGATCAGTTTTGGGACCGGAGAATTCGCCCATAGGCCGAAGAATTGTCTCATGCACGACGCTGCCCTGATAAAGTGGCAACAGTTTCCCGTTCAGCAGAATGTCAGATTCAACCGGCCACAGGTGCAAAATCCAGCGGCCAGGGTCTTTGGCGTTTGCATCATCATTCTTGATCAGGATGAGTTTGGGCGGTCGACCGTTTAGGGTGCGAGGCAGGGCCGGAAGTTTGTCCGGTGGAGTTTCTCCAACCACAAAGCCTGACGCGCTTGTCAGCGACCACTTAGGCGCGGCATGCCAGCCATTGAGCTCAAGGAATGACTGGAAACGTTTCGGGTCTCCCGCGTATTGTATGATCAGCGGTTCTTCAGTCTCAGCGTCCAGACCAACCCGGCGCGCCGGAAGGGTCTGCCAGGTCCATTGCTTCCAGCTTGTGGCTGTAACAAATGACCGTTCATCTTGCGGCTTGTAGGCCTCCATCGCACTCGGATAGGACTGCATCACGTGATAGGTGCCGAAAACCGACAGAGCGAGCATGATGATGAAGCCGAGCGTTGTGCGTCCAAGCTTCTCGTTGTGGATCGGACCGAAAAGGAAGGCGAACGCCGAGACCATGGCGGTGCCAAACAGCAAGCCACCTAGAACATCTGAGGTCCAGTGCGCGGCGAGGTAAATCCGCGAAAAGCCAATGGCAATCACAATTGAGGCTGCAATCGAGAAGACGGTGGCTTTCAGCCATCGGCTGCGATTGTGAGCGATCAGGACAGCGCAGATGCCGTAAAGCACTGCATTTTGCGTCGCGTGGCCACTCGGAAAACTGAAGGCATTTGCACCAGTGTAGAGTTCAAGTGGACGGGAGCGTTCAAGGATTGTCTTGAGAACAGGAACGAACATTGCGCTGACGCTCAGCGCAATGATGAATCCCGTCGCCCGTCGCCAGGCTTTGCGCGCAAAAAGGTATACGGCGACGCTTATCGCAACCATCAGCACAACAATCCCGTCGCCGAGGAGCGTGATTGTGACCATCAGCTTGTCGCCAAGAGGGCTGCGCAAGCTGTTGAACATGTTCAGGATCGCAACATCGATCCGGACCATCGGTTCTCCCGGCGCAATTTCACCAATGAGGAGAAAGAACAGCGGCATCGTCACAAGCAGTAACAGGGCTGAAAACAGCATGCCGACCGAGCGCGGATGCCGTGGGTCAAACGTGCGCGCGATCCACTTTGAGAGGCGGTCCGGTCGGTTCGCAAACCATCCGACGATGATCGAGTGAAGGTTGGGGAACAGAGGCATGATAATGAGGATCAACCATCTTCCAAGCATGATAGCGAGAAAGGCGACGACGAGAAGGGCGCCGAGCACCAGGGCCAAGCGGCCGCTAACCTCACCAATGGCACCCAGTGCACTGCCTGCAAGGATGCCAGGGCCCAGATGGGCGACGGCCCATGCGAACGCAGACGCGACATTGATGATTGTAAAGCGGGTCGCGTTCATGCCGACCATGCCAGCTATACCCGGGACGACCGACTTTACGCCCGGGACGAAGCGCCCGATGAAAACGCTCTTTCCACCATGCAGGCGGAAGAAGGCCTCACCTCGATCCATCAGATCAGGGTAACGGCTGAGAGGCCAGAGGGTTCGAACCTTGTCCTTGTAGAAATAGCCAAACCAGTAGGACAGTGCGTCGCCGACCGTTGCACCGACCGTTGTCCAGATAAAGATGGAAACGGGGTCCAGCTTGCCGAGCCCCACCAGTGTACCGGCACCAACCAGCACCACCGTGCTGGGAACAACCAAACCGATAATGAAAAGGGCTTCGCCCATCGCTGCGGCAAAGCAGATGATGCCCGCCAAAGACGGGTTGTCACCAATGAACTGGACCAGTTGTTCCAACAGTGCGGTCAATGAATCAAATCTCGCCTATTGGGCTATCATGGGGCATATCGGGTCATATGTTCAGTCAGCCTCATCAGCGCGTTGACTTTAGTACGCTTCATATAGGGAGCTACAGGGTTGCTCAACAGTCTCATGTAAGACTTAAAAAGAAACAAAATGCCGATATCGATGGAAAAATGATTGAAATCGCGACGTAACAGAAAAACTGCGCTGGAACACGGATAGCTTCCAGCGCAGAAAGTCAAAGCGCTTGAGCTAGATAGTCGATTGCCGCCTGAACACCACCTGCGCCATGCGGAATACCGCAAGTCTTCAACCCGAGCTCAATTGCGGACAAGGTCCCAAGGACCATCACGGCGTTGACGTGCCCCATATGGGCGATGCGCAGACCTTTGCCGGAGAGGTCTCCAATCGTGCCCCCAATGGAAACGCCGCAAACTTCCCGTGTGAAGGCGCGTAATGGTGCAGGATCAATATCCTTGAAGCGCACCACTGTCAGGCTATTGGAACGATAGTCCGGGTCGGTGATGTTGAAGTCCAGAGCGCCAGACTGACTCCATGTGGCAACGGCCTGGCGTGTGGCCTCGGCGAGCAGAGAATGGCGTTTCCAGACGTTCTCAAGTCCTTCTTCCTCGATGAGTTCAAGCGCTTTCTTGAAGCCGAACAAGAGGTGCTCAGGAGGCGTTCCGCAATATTTGTTATAGTGTTCCGGTCCGTGGCGGAACGTCCAGTCGAAGTAGTTGACCCGAAGGTCGGCGCTTTCATGCGCCTCCAGTGCCCGGCTGTTTGCTGCCACGAAGGCAAGCCCGGGAGAACTCATAAGACCCTTTTGCGAGCCGGTCACACAGACATCGACGCCCCAATCGTCCATCTTGAATTCTACGCAGCCGAGGGAAGCCATCGTATCGACCATATAGAGCGCGTCGTGCTTTGCCTCTTCCATCGCCTCGCGAATGGCCTTTATGTCATTCCAAACGCCTGACGCTGTATCAACCTGAACAACGAGAACAGCTTTGATCTCTTTTGCGGTGTCTTCAGCCAGACGCGCTTTGACAGCAGCTGGATCGACTGGGGTGCTCCAGTCACCTGGTAGGTATTCGACCTCGAGACCCATCAGCTCCGCCGCTTCGCCCCAACCAACGGCAAACCGGCCGGAGGACAGAACCAGCACCTTGTCGCCGCCACACAATGTGTTGGACAAAGCAACGTCCCAGGCGCCATGTCCGTTGGCCGCATAGATGTACGTATTCCCGGTCGTTTGGAAGATCTTCTTCAGTCCGGCCAGACAGTATTCCGTGGTTGCGACGAGCGGACCGTCGTAAATTTCAAGCGGCGGCCGGTGCATGGCACGCAAGACTTCATCCGGCACATTGGTCGGGCCTGGAATCATCAGAAATTCCTTGCCGTTGCGAAGCGTCATCGGAGACCTTTCTCATGAATTTTGATACGGGCGCAGGAGATGCACCACCTGTGGGAAAGAAGTTGGTTCTCAAATGGATTGAGCACAAGTTGTCAGCGTGTTGCAAGCGTTTCGTTTTGACCTGCGAGCAAAAGTTTTGTCTGACTTGAGATTTGAAGTTCAAGAAATTAAATCATTGATATTATTTAATTAATAGGAAAATCGCTACAAAAATGGCTTTCCCCGAGCTGCCTTCAGGGCTGTCTGAATTGACGTCTTTGGGGAGTAAAAATGCTTTCTGTATGCATTGATGTTGTTTCCCCGAGGGAAATTCCGCACTCTTGTAGAGGAATCAAGACGATTCTCAAGGAACAACCAAATGATCCACGTCAAACGCGGACAAGCCCCATTGGTCATATGTCTACCGCATTCCGGGACAGACATTCCTCCTGTTGTTGCGTCTCGGCTGAGTGCGAATGGCAGTCTTCAGACCGACATAGCCTGGCTGTTGCCAAAGATATTCGAGCTGCCTGAGAACCTGGATGTAACAATTATCTCAAGCTCGATTTCCAGGTACGTGATCGATGTTGATAAATCACTTTATCCAGTCGGTGAGGAACAAGCCTCGTGTCATGCGCTATGCCCGCTGACAACATATGATACGAAAAGGATATACGCCCAGGGAGAAGAGCCCGGGGCGGTGGAGATCGAGCAACGGCAGCTGCTGTTCTACAAGCCGTTTTATAACGCAGTTGAGCGGGAGTTGGCGAGATTGCGCAAGATCTACGATCGTATTGTGATGTTGAACTGTTCTTCCATCCAATCGCAGTTTCGCGGTCCGCACGAAGATGAAATTCCGCTCATCAACATCGAAACGGACAACGGTGATGCCTGTGACGAAGCGCTACCGGAAATCATTGCCGGCTCGTTTGAGCAACTTGCCGATTACTCTGTCTCAGTCGATAAATTTGTCACTGGTGGAGAGTTGCTTCGGCGCTTCGCTGCTCCCGGAATTGGTGTTCATGGCGCGTCGGTGACCGTGGCGCAGCGCGCCTATCTGGCGCAAGAAGCTCCTCCGTTTCAACTCGACCCCGCCAAGGCCCCGGCTCTGACTGATGCTATGGCCGCGATGGCGTGCAATATTCAGGGTTGGTTGTCTGGTGGTCTGGGCCTGTCAGGTCGTGCAGCTGCGGACAATTGAAAACAGAACGAAATAAAAGGTACAGCCGAGCTGAGCTAGCTAGACGACATTTCGCTCGATGATGGGGCGGTTGGCAGCTAGCCTGTCTGGTGACAGCGATGACAAGTCAAGCGTCTCGTAGGCACCTGTTGTGATCAATTCTGCAAGACCGCGACCCACAGCAGGTGCTTGCTGAAGTCCGTGCCCTGAAAAGCCAAGTGCGAGAAAGAAGTTCTCGACCCCGGATACCCTGCCGACAAAGGCGTTGTGGTCAAACAAGTTCATGTCATACGAGCCGGCCCAGGCAGCGCCGGGTTTGATCGCCTCAAACGCCGGAACGCGCGTGGCGATTGTCGGCCAGATATGCTCCTCAAAGAATGTGTAGTCGACCTCAAAATCATCGCAATCAGGGTCATTTTCGGGCTCTGGGCTACAGCCGCAAAGATAGCCGGTGCCCTCTGGACGTACATAGGTGCCATTTGGATCGATCAGGAGCGGGAAACGCTCAAGCGTGTCGCGGCATTCAAATGTAAAGACAAACCGCTTCTTGCTATGGATCGGGAACGTCAGTCCTGCAGACTGGCAGATCTGGGCACCACCGGAAGCCCCTGCAGCATTCACCAAAACGCCCGCTGAAACGGCCTCTCCATTGTCCAGCTGGATGATCCATCCGGGACCCGACTGCGTTACATCCGTTGCCTTTGCACTGATGTAATCGACGTCTAGGGATCTTGCTTTCTTGCGGAACGCCTGCATTAGGCCGTAACCATCAAACCAACCTTCACCGCTCAGACCGTAGCAGCCAGCGCTGATGTCCTCGGCGTTGAGCCAGGGAAATGTTGATGCGAGTTGCGGCTGATCCAAAAGGGCGATGTCTGCTCCGAGCGACTGCTGGAGATAGTGGTTCTCATCCAGGATATCGCGTTTGTCCGGCGTTGCCAGAAAGAGGTAACCACCTTCATGCAGGTCAATAACGGGCTTTTCTCCGTTGACCTCCAGGCGTTCGCCAATCGAGCGCAGAAATTCAATTCCGAAGAGGGAAATCTCGATATTGGCTGCGCTGGAAAACTGTTGTCGAATGGAAGCCGCGGAGCGCGCGGATGCGCATATCTCATACCTTGGATCACTTTCAATAACCACAATACGCCCTGAGAAGTCGGAACGTTGAGCCAGTTGGCACGCAACGGATGAACCGGTCACAGCCCCGCCAATGATTGCGACATCAACAACTTCCATTCCGCCCCATCCTCAAAGAAAAGGCCGGGGAAACGCCCCGGCCTTGTTGATGCTATCAGAAAAATGCCTGCAAGCCTGTCTGCGCACGCCCCAGAATGAGCGCATGCACATCATGAGTGCCCTCATAGGTGTTCACGGTTTCCAGGTTCTGCGCATGGCGCATGATGTGATATTCTTCCTGAATGCCGTTGCCTCCGTGCATGTCGCGTGACATGCGCGCGATGTCCAGACACTTGCCGCAGTTGTTGCGCTTGACGATCGAGATCATCTCAGGTGCCAGGTTGCCTTCTTCGAACAGGCGACCAACACGCAAGGAAGCCTGGAGGCCAAGTGCGATTTCCGTCTGCATGTCAGCCAGCTTTTTCTGGAACAACTGGGTCTGTGCGAGTGGGCGGTTGAACTGATGACGGTCAAGGCCATATTGGCGTGAACGCATCCAGCAGTCTTCGGCTGCGCCCAGAACGCCCCAGGAAATGCCGTAACGTGCACGGTTAAGACAACCGAACGGACCTTTGAGACCGGATACGTTTGGAAGCAGGGCGTCTTCACCCACTTCAACATTGTCCATAACGATTTCGCCGGTGATGGATGCACGCAGTGAGAGTTTGCCGCCAATTTTTGGGGCCGAAAGGCCTTTCATGCCTTTTTCGAGCACGAAGCCACGGATTGCACCGTCATGAGCTTCGGACTTCGCCCAAACCACGAAGACATCGGCGATTGGGGAGTTGGAGATCCACATCTTCGATCCGGTCAGCTTGTAGCCGCCATCGATCTTTTCGGCCCGTGTACGCATGCCTGCCGGGTCTGAACCTGCATCCGGCTCTGTCAATCCGAAGCAGCCAATGTATTCACCGGTTGCAAGCTTCGGGAGATACTTCTGCCGCTGCTCTTCTGAGCCATAGGCATAGATCGGGTACATGACGAGAGACGACTGAACGCTCATCATTGAGCGATAGCCAGAGTCGACACGCTCGACTTCACGGGCGACGAGGCCATAGGCCACATAGGAAGCATCCGCACAGCCGTAGTCTTCGGACAACGTGACGCCGAGAAGGCCGAGTTCGCCCATTTCGCTAAAGATTTCGCGATCCGTTGTTTCTTCACGGTAGGCGTCGATGATGCGAGGCTGCAGTTTTTCCTGGGCGTAGGCATGCGCGCTTTCCATGATGAGAATTTCATCTTCGGTCAGCTGATCACGCAGGCGGAATGGGTCCTGCCAGTCAAATGTTCCGCCGCCGGATGGGGAGGACTTGCCTGTCGTCGGTGCACTCATTAGAGGTCTCCTCTCGTCCGGACCTTGTTGGCTATTGTCGCTAGATCGGTGCCATTCCGGAATAGATTATTAAACTGGGAATGATATACCAGTGTGAAATCACTTCAAAAAAGCGAATTCTGGTCTTATTATCATGCCATCCTGGAATGAATGCAGCGTTTGGAGCTCAAGATGAAACGTGGATTTGTTCCGCCAGCAGACGCCTTGATCGCCTTTGAATGTGCCGCACGTCACGCCAGCTTTACGCGGGCGGCTGAAGAACTTCATTTGACCCAGGGCGCGATCTCAAAGCAAGTGCGTCATCTCGAAGACCGGCTCGGCATGGAACTGTTTCGCCGGGTCCGTCAGCGTATTGTTCTGACGGATGCAGGGCGCCTTTATCTGCACGATATTCGCGGAGCGCTGGAGCAGCTTACTGCTGCCACCCGTCAGGTCATGTCGTATGCGGGCAATGAGGATGTCTTGAACCTGGCAGTTCTGCCGACATTTGGCACAAGATGGCTTGCGCCCCGTCTTTCAGAATTCGAGAAACGCTATTCGGGGGCAGGGCTGAACATAAGTGTGCGTCTCCGACCTTTTGATTTTGCTGCGGAGCCATTTGACGGCGCGATCCACCATGGAGATCCTGTGTGGGCCGGGGCCATTGCGGAATCATTGTTTGCCGAAAACGTTATCCCGGTGGCCTCCCGCGCGTTCCGCGACAGGTTCGACATTCGCGAGCCGAAGGACCTGATATCGGTGCCGCGCCTGCAGCTTTCCACACGCCCTGACGCCTGGAAACAGTGGTTTGACAAGGCAGGGGTGATAACGGAGATCGCCTATCAAGGCGCGCGATTTGAGCAATTTGGCATGATTACCGAAGCAGCAATCCATCATATGGGCGCTGCACTTGTGCCAAAGATCTTTGTGGAGAGCGAGCTTGCGTCGGGGCGTTTGGTCAGCCTGTTCGATCTCTCTTTGGCGCAGCACTCTGCCTACTACTTTGTCTATCCGGAAAACCGAACGCTAAGGCCAGTTGTTGCAGCCTTTAGAACCTGGCTGCACGAAGAAGCCCAAATCGTCCGAACCGACCGCGAAACCATGCTGCCGGGTTAGTTTTATTCTGATTAGAGATAGTTTTTCAGGTCAGGAGTAGGTACGCCTTGAAGAATTTGGTCCCGGTATCGGTAGACCAATGGATGTAGGACGTCTGCACAAAGAAAGGCCCAAGGCACGGGATATCTTGAAGGGCTTCCGTCTTCATTAATGTCCCCAACCTTCGCGCGCGGGTGTGTCGCAGGAAATTCTCTAAGTAGCGGAAACAATATATCCAGGCGGGCTTCAACAGTTTCTAGCCACTCTTGTGTGAGCGTCGTTTTGGGTTTGAAAATGTAAGCTCCATTGCCGATCATGGAACGCCAGGCAAAGCGCATTTGGCGGTATCGAATATGGTTCATGAGCTTTGAAGCAGGGTGTGCACCAAAATAAACTCGTCCCGCGATCTGATGACGATGAATATGTGCAATTCCTTTGGGTGAGACTTCTGGGTATCCAATACCAAAGGCTTTCGAACTTTCGAGGGTTTTAAAAGCGGGTTCCCACGAGGTCGGTGCACCCTTCACGTCAGAATATCCACTGCCGTAATGATGCATAAAATAGGATCGAAGGTAGTCGGCACGATGCACCGCGGAAAGGTAATTGAATGCCGGATGAAGTGGTGCGTCCTGAAGTATCCATCGATCTATATTTTGTCTGGTCACCAGGATGACTTGGCAACGTGATACCTGCAGCTTTTGCAAGCTTTGCGCACGCGCTGGTGACATTTCATTGTCGCCAGTCCAAAAAACAAAAATTCGACGTTGCAGCTTCTCTGACATGTTTAGCTTTCGTTGCTTGAATCAAAGTCGTCGATCGTGTCGTAGTAGTGTTTAAAAGGACGAGAGCCTAGGCCTTGAAGATTGCCTATACCCCGCGCCGTTCTCATCCGGAGCTTGTAATATCTATTGTGTATTTTTGTGTTCTCAGGTGCTGCAAAGGGAAAGAGCACCCATGCGCCCAATGTGCCTCCAATGATGCGGCGGATGCCTTTAATTGAAAACTTTAAAAATGAACGGGCGAAGCCATTTCGAATAATTCCGATTTGAGCATGGGCGGCCGAACTCGATCTTGCCCAGGCAAGCAAACGGCTCGGTTCTAGCCGACTCGCCGGGACATGTTCTGTTGCAATCGCATTTGGGGACCAAACGATTTTAAAGCCCGCGGAAACAGCACGCTCAAAGAAATCCAAATCCTCGTAGCCGAAGGTGAGCTTTTCATTGAAACGGAGGGCCACCGGATCTTTGGCAAGGGCCGCTTTAAAAAAGACATTGCCAGTTGATGCCCGATTGAGTTCCGCCCCTTCAGGTTTTGGAGCGGGTACACTTGTGTCCCACCAGTCCGGAGGAGTAGCGTCAAACGTGCGCAAAATTGGGCCGTAGCTGACATCGGCATTGAACTTTCTGAGCGTTTGCAGATGAGTCATGAGCCAGTTGGCGCTGACTTTTTCATCATCATCCAGGAGAGCAATTAGGTCATATTTGCGATCGAGACCTTCCTGAAGCGTCTTATTTCGCGCAAATGGAATACCCCGGCGTACTTCCTGAGCATAATGTATCGGAAAGCGAGAGGAAGATGAAATATCCATAATGGATTGTTTCGAAAGGGGAGTTAGGTCGTTCTCAACGACACAAATCTCAACCGTGCAGCTTGGGTCGACTTCTTGGGCTATGAGAGATTTGATACATTCGATCAACATCTGAGGGCGATTGGCGGTGCAGATCATAATGCCGATTCTAGGCGTATCTAAATTCATTCCGAGAGCTCAATTATTAAAGCCCTGCTGTGCAGAGCTGTTTAAAGGTTGTGGTAAAGCTGAAAGCCATCGAGTGTGCGTGCCAGGACCTGATCGTACTGATGGGATACTGACTTGATGCTCAGGTTCTGAATAACATGTTCGCGCGATTTTCGGCCAATTTCTGCGCAGCTTTTTTCATCTCCAATCAACTCAAGAAGGCTGGCTTCTAGCCGTTTTGCGAAATCTTGAGCCTGCGGATTTTCAAGCAGAGTTGCAACATTGGCTGCGGCTTCTGGGGTCCCGCCGTGGTTGGTCGCAACAATACCACAGCCACATGCCATGGCTTCAACCACGGCCCTCGGGAAGCCTTCTTTGACAATGGAGGGCAGGGCGGCGATGGAGGCAGTTGACAGGTGCCGTTGGACATTTTCAGAGGGTTCATTTTCAAACAAGCCGATGGCTGGATGCTCACCGTAGCGTTCGTGCAGTTCTTTGCTCAGCGCCTTTTCAGCGTCTGTCTGCACCCCAAGTATGAGGTCAAGCGTCCAGTCTGATCCGCGCTCCGTCTTGTGCAGCGCCATGAAGGCATCGACCAGTGGCCATATCCCCTTGTCTTGGCGTGCCCGCCCAACATAGATAAATTTGCGCTGCTTGATGTCTGCGGGAGACCAAAAATCGACATCGACGCCGTTGAAGACAACGTCCGTTTTTGGCGCAAGGTCAGGATACTGATCCAGAAATGAGCGGCGAATAAAATCACTGACGAAAATCGTCCGTGATACGGCCTTTAAGTGGCGCTTTTTGAACCAGCGCGCCAAGGGTGACCTCTTGCGCTTCAGCTGCCCGTGACGGTGCAGAACGACCGGCACATCTACAAGATGCCGAGCAATGAAGGCGGCGGATTCCGGATGCTGATGGACAACAACAATGTCAGGTCGGTCTGCCTTCAGGACCTGCAGGTATTGTTTTGCCGCGTCCCTTTGGCCCGTGTGCTTGCAGCCGCGGAAGTCGATATCGGCAAATGGGAAATCAACCTCACTGCCAACAATATAGGAAGTGCTTCGGTGCTCGCTGGCCAGCATCAGGTCCCGCGCCACAATGTCGATTGAAGTGGCGCCGACTGGCGAGAAATGCATGCCCCTTGGCAGCACTGTGGCAATCTTCATGGCTCGGGTACATCCATTGTCACGATGTCATCTGATCTTATGATGTTCAGTAAAGACATCATAGTCCAAATGCAATTCATGCGCGCAAGCCTGAACCTCGACTTGAAAGCTTCCCGCTTAGCTCGCGCCTACCTTGGAGCGCGATAGCCGTGCCACGAGAACTGCAATCACAACGAAGAACATGCCGACGATCTGCATGATTGTCAGTGTCTCACCAAACAGGAAATAGCCTTCAATGGAGGCGGCGACCGGAACGAGGTAGAACAGGGAGGAGACTTCTGAGACCGCACCCTTGCGAATGAGAAACATCAACAGGAGAACGGCGCCAACAGACAGGACTATGGCAAGCCAGAACAGGGCGAAAATGAACTCGCCGGTCCACTGAACACTCCAGCTTTCGAATGCGGTCATCGGTAACAGCAGGATAAGTGCGCCGACGTATTGCCAGAAAGTCGCGGTAAGAAGGTTGGTCTGCGTAACGAAGCGCTTTTGATAGACAGCGCCAAGGCTGATCGCCACGACCGAGATCAGGACAGCTCCGATCGTTGCGGAATCAAATCCGGAACCCGCAACACCGAGCTTCGGATAAAGCACCAGGCACAGGCCAAGCCCTCCCAGCATCAGACCTATCCAGTGCTTTGTCAAAATCCGCTCTTTAAGAAGTGCCGCGGCGGCCAGTGTGCTGAGAACCGGCTGCAGCCCAACGATAATCGCACTGGCGCCGGCCGGCAGACCATTGTCAATTGCCCAAAAAACACCTCCCAGATAAAGCCCATGGACGAGCATGCCGATAAAAAGGCAATGCCCGATCATGCTGAGTGAGCGCGGCCAGTCGGCACGCGTCACAAGCGTGATGACCGCAAGGATGGGCAGGACAACAAAAAAACGGATGCACAAGAAGACGATCGGATCAGCGTATGGGATGCCGAGCTTGGATCCAATAAATCCGGTCGACCAAAGAAGAACAAAGACAGCGGGAATCGTAAGGGCAAGCAAGCGGGGCAATGTCGAGTGCCATTTCTGGTTTAAGGCGATGGGTGGTGCCGAATGTGTGCAGTCAGTGCAGCAGTCCGGGGATGACAAAAGACAGCCCGGAGCCTCCCATGCATCAAACCGAATGCATGTCATTTTGCAAGGCCGCATTCCTGAAATTGCGACCTGAGCAAACACCTTGAGCCAAGGTCAACGTCTGGTTTTCGGAGGTTTTGTCATTGGCGCGCCTGGATGGCGACACTTCGAACGAGTTGTTTGAAGTTCTGGCCGACTGGAACACCCAATTAGAGCACCTGAGATCGAAAGATCATCAGGTGCCGCCATGCCCGTAAAGAACAAATTCGAGGCATCGGCCAACAAAACACCCAGCAGCGACCCCAAGCGCAAGCGTCCCGCGCCGCTCAGCATTCGGTTGAATGATGCTGAACGCGCGCAGCTAGTCAGTGAAGCCAAAGATCAGCCTCTAAGCACGTATATAAAAGCCAAAGCGCTCGGAACCGGGCCTGTCCGGCTGCGCCGTTCTGGCCTCTCTGTCGAGGACCGCAAAGCACTGGCTCAGGCGCTCGCCCTGCTTGGCACAAGCCATCTTCCCACTTCCCTTAAACAAATTGCCCGCGCGGTCGAGGTCGGTGTTCTTCCTGTCACACCCGAAACCGAAGCCGAGCTTTTTAGCGCGCTAAAAACGGTTTGTGATTTGCGCGGCCTTCTCGTCCGCGCTTTGGGATTACAGGAGGCGGATGAATGATCCTGAAAGCCTCCCAACGCGGCGGCGGGCAAAACCTAGCCGCTCACTTGATGCGCGTCGATGATAACGAGCATGTGCTTGTCCATGAGCTTCGCGGCTTTGCCTCCGACAATCTGAAAAGCGCGTTCAAAGAAAGTGAAGCGATCAGTCGCGGCACCAATTGCCGCCAGTATCTATTTTCTCTGAGCCTGAACCCGCCTGCGGGTGAAAGTGTTCCTGTCGAAATCTTCGAAGGCGCGATTGGTCAGATCGAAGAACGGCTCGGCCTTGAAGGTCAGCCGCGCGCAATTGTCTTCCATGAAAAGGAAGGTCGTCGTCACGCGCATTGCGTGTGGTCACGTATTGACGCTGAAACCATGACGGCCAAGCAACTCTCTTTCTTCAAGAACAAGCTGCAAACTGTTTCGCGTGACCTCTACCTGGAAAACGGCTGGAAACTTCCGAATGGTCTTAAAAGCCCCTCGGAGCGCGATCCGACAAATTTCAATTTGGCCGAATGGCAACAAGCCAAACGTCAGGGTATTGATCCGCGCTGGCTGAAACAGGTCGCGCAAGATGCCTGGCAACGCTCGGACGGAGGCAAAGCCTTTGCCCACGCTATGCGTGATAACGGGCTGTTCCTTGCCAGAGGTGATCAGCGCGGCTTCGTCGCGGTCGATCATAACGGCGAGGTTTACGCGCTTGCCCGCCTTCTGAACCTGAAAAACAAAGAGGTGAATGCCCGGCTCGGCAAACCCGACAAGCTTTCAAGCGTCGAAGAGGCCCGCGCCATCATCAGCAAACGCATGACGCCCGCAATCCGCGCCCATATCAACGAAGCGCGCGAAAAGTACAAAGGCGAAGCGGCCAAGCTTGCCAAATACAAATCCGAACTGACAGCTTTGCACCGCCAGGCCCGTTCCAAGCTGGAAGATCGCCAGCGCAAGGAATGGGATGCGGAAAACCTGCGGCGCGCGGAGCGATTGCCGCGCGGCCTTCGCGGTTTGTGGCACCGCCTAACGGGCAAGTATCAGGAAATCCGGCGGGCAAATGAACAAGAAGCCAGTTCAACGCGGCTGCGCCATCGTGATGAGCGGCAAACGCTCATCGACAAGCAGCTAGGCCAGCGCGCTGTCTTGCAAGAGCGCGTCAAGAACCTGCGCAAAGCCCAAGCGAACCAACTCCGCGAGCTGCGCCAGGACGTCTCTCGCTTTCTCACCTTTTCAAAAGCCCCACCCGCCCCCACGCGAAGCCGGGGACCATCCATGGGCCTTGGCCTGAAACGCTAGGGCCAACATAAAGAAAGGACATGTCATGTCAGATGAATTCAAGAGCTTAAGCGTTGTCGCTCTTTTGTATGCGGCATTCGTTGCATCAGCTTTCTACCTGTTTCCCTTCGTCACAGCTTGCGCATTGATATTGGATGTTTCTCTCACTGTTTTGTGCCTATTTTCCCGGAAAGTCCCTCTCAGCATTGGAGACTGGTTCATCTGCCCCAGACAGGCCAGAGCATTTCTATTTGGTGGTCTCGTCGCCCTGCTTGTTGCGCCATTTGTTGGGGGCATTGCCTGGACCTTCTACGGCTATCCCGCAAACGCCAGTGCTTGGGCTCCCTTCCTTTTTCTCAGCTACTTAGTCGATTCCGTTGGAAGCTACCTATTTAGTCACTGCAAGGAGGAATACGGCGAGTACATGCGTCGTCCGACACCACAAAAAGAATACGCCGCGCGTTCACAGCCATCCCCTGCGAAGAAACCCTCCAAATTCGCCTCATGGAACGATGAGGAGGAATTCCAATGAGCGCCGACGGTTTCAGCAAGTTCTTCGAATTCTTTCATGCGCTCGAAACCCGCCATCAGCAACGGCTTGCCTGGGACGATGCCGCCGAGGCCCGCATTGCGCGGGTCAAAGCCGAAGAAGCGGCCAAAGCGCAGCTCCAAGCCATGCTGGATGCCAACCCAAGCGGCGCGCTCGGCCATTCCAAACTTAATGACATTGAAGCCCTGAAACGCGAGGGTTTGCTGTGAGTGATCTCGTCGAAACCAAACGCCATATTCGGCCCGGCATCGAGCTTGGCTTTGTTGATGGTCAGCCGCTTATCTATGATGGCACGGAACCCGTCGCCATTGATGCGCAAGCGGGAAAAGGAAAGCTCACGCGATTTCTAGGCGTCAATCTGGTGTCGCCGCGTACGGCGCATCTGACCAAAATCACCCCTGACACAAAAGACGCTGAGCTTGCCTGGGCGTCGTGGAAGACTTTGGAGCGGCAAGGCTACCGCGTCCGCTTCATCAATCCCGGCCAACTCTACGGCTATCCAAGCGAGACCTATAATCTCAATACAAGGCTCTTGGAGATTGCCTCTGAGCCTCGGCTTCGCCCTCTGGTCGGTGAAGCCGCCTATGACGCGGCCAGCTATCTGATACCGATTGATCCCAACCCGGCGCATCGCTGGATTGGGCAAGGCGCTCGCTCAGCATCCGCGCTCTATTACAAAATCACAGCGCTCTACCCTTCAAGGCAGTGGCCGTGCAATCCGGGCGGGCTGTGGGATTTTTACGCCCGCAGCCCCGATGAGATTGCCATTGATCTGCTGGAATGTTCGCTTGATCCGCGCCTGCAGGATGATTCCGGCATGTGCCGTCAGATTGCCAGCTTCACAGAGTCCCGCGATCAGTGGAATGCCTATGCCTCCCTCTTCATGGAACGCCTGCAAGGCTTCCAGCCTGGCTCGGCGGGACGCTATGCCACCGAAACCAGTTCCTTCGATCCGGCGGACATGAAGAACGAGCGCACGGCGCTCTTTATTCTCGGCTCTGCCCGCAGTGAAACAAGCCGCAACTTTGTGGGCGCGATGACGGCAGCAATCATTGAACGCTTTGCCGATGCGCATGGATCGCTGCGCGCGCTTGTCGTCGGCGAAGAATGGGGGCAGCTCTATGTTTCCAACTTCTATGAAATCCTCACCCTCTACCGTCAGGGTGGCATCAACTTTCTGGGCGTGTTTCAAAATGCCGCCGCGCAGATTGAAACCAAATACGGCAAGGAAACGGCGCGGATTTGGAAAAAGGCCGTTGCGCATACGCTCTATCGCGGCTTGCCGGAAAACGACACACTGAAAGAAATTGAGCATCGCTCGGGCAAAACAAGCGTCATGGTGCGCGGCTTCAACGTCAACCAAAACCAGGTCAGCGGCTCCGGCGATAGCCTCTCCGAACAATCGCGCCCACTGCTGCAAGTTGAAGACATTCGCAAGGCTACGGGCGGGGAAACCGCCCTGCTGGAATCCCGTGATCTGGGATATTTCGTTGTCGATATGCCGAATTTCTGGGAGCGCCCTGAAATGCACGGCTATTTGCGCGATGTTCGCCAAAAGCCCGACAAATATGCCTGGCTTTCGGGACCCCTGCTGAGGGACGCCAGGGCCTCTATAGAAGCATAACTCTAGAACACCTAATATTCATGTAGGAAAACGGCCATAAAAATAGTAACTTAAGTATCCATGAACGACGAAGAAAGAGAGTGGGTTCTTCCTGCTTCAATTCCTTTTGCGGAATTGAAGGGAAAGGACTTGGAAGAGTGTCTATATTGGCTCTTCGATGCCATAGGAGCCAAAGACCTTGAATGGCGCACGGGAGGCAGCGGCGGCGGCGCTTCGGACGGTGGCCGCGACCTCGAGGCACATTTCTATACGCCAACAGCAGACCAAGAAATGGAACCGCAGGTCTGGTGGGTGGAATGCAAGGGACGAAGCGGCACGGTAGAAGCCGACGAGGTAAAGAGCGCTGTTATCAACGCTCAGGCCAAAGGCGGACTCGACTATGTCGTCATTGCCACCAACACCCAGTTCTCCAATCCCACCCGCGACTGGGTAAAGGAGTGGCAGAAGAACAATCCTCGGCCCAAGGTCAAGCTTTGGGATGGCGCTCATCTGGAGCGGCTTTTGTCGGGTCATCCCGATGTGGTCCTGCGGCTTTTTTCTGAGGCGCTCAGCCTTGATGGACAGTTTCAGGCGCTTGAGTCGCGGTTTTGGAACAAGCTCGAATTCGTCTCCTCCCCCACGCTGAAAAAACTTTGGAAAGCGCGCGCCGAAGCTGAATTTACATCGCTAGGCGTATTTGCGCTCATCACGAACGAATTCGCCAATGGCAGTATCACGCACCGGCCCTGGGGCGCGGTGCTCAGCACGGCTTCGCTCGTCGAGGTCTTGCACCTAGGACTTGTGAACGTCCCTTATCTGATGATGCGCGCATCAAAGGCAGGTGTTGAGCAAACACCGGTTATTCGCGCCTTCTCCTATTTGATCTTGTGCGCGATCGATCAGCTTCCGGCAGAAAGCGTCGCGGAGCTCGTCGTCAATTCGATCACGCGCGGAGAACCGGACAAGTTCCCGGAAGATGTGCAATCATATCTATTAATGCCGATTGCCGACCAGCTTCTCTCCGAAATTCAGGATATCTGCAGCGAGGATTGCACACGCATCCTCGCCCTCGACCGTCAAACGCTTACAGAGGACAAGGATGAGATCGAGGAATACTGGCTTCGCTTAGATCCGACTGGCATTGAAGAATCCGAGGAACCCAGGAAGCATCTCCGTATCGAATCCTACAAGGAGCCGTGTCAGGTAGGTTTCGCTGTCGATAAGGAGCAAGGCTGCCCACTGTTCGGCATTGAACCGACTGTGCAGAATTTTAGTGAGCTGCTGGCCATCATCAAACGCGTAGCGACATACCGCAAAGCCCAGGCCGCAGATAAGAAGGACGCCGACGCTGTTAAGCGCGCTGCGAAGGCAGAATAGTATGGGGTCGTCTGCGCTACCAGACAATTTTGAGATTGCACCTGGCCACCGGGTGAAAGGTTGGAGGAGCCTTACACTGGATGAGAAGAACTCCACGTCATCAGACTGGACCAAGGCAATCGCCATTCTCGATTCACGCATCCGGCGCCGTTTTATAGAGCCAGCACAGCTGTTGATCGATGCAGAGACCGGAAAGAGTCGCGGGACAAACGGCTTTGCCGTGCTGGCTATCGACTTTCTCCTTATCGAAACCATTCAAGGATTTCGGCAGGGTCTTACCAACCATAACGGCCAGAGCAAAGCACTTTTCAAGGCGTTCTTGACCAACTGGCCAGCATTCACAGCCTGCCTACCCCAAGGCTCGGATGCTGACGATTTGGCTGTTAGCGTTTATGAGCAGGGTCGCTGCGCGCTTCATCATACGGGTTCAACCGACCGTGTTATCGTTCGCAAGAGCGGCAAGATGTTTGTCTTTCACAATGACGGGCGGATCGTGATCAATCGCACATTATTGCATCAGCAATTGGTCAAGGCGTTTGACGTCTATATCGCGGCGCTGACAAACCCTGCCAATATCGATATGCGCGAAAGGTTTAAGCAGAAAATGGCCCATATCTGCTCATGAGTGAGCGCCGCGATAGTGTTGCTAAAGAACTTCAGGAATTGCGGAACACAGACCCCGCCGAAGCGCTGCGCCGCGTAGGCGAATTGGACGAGACGCTCAATGGGGTGCTACCGCCGCCATTGTCCTAATCTGAGTATTGGGTATTTATGGGTATGTTTCTGGGTATCGCGCTAGCGAACCCTGCCCTTCGGCGAGAATGGGGAGCAAGCGGAAAGTGCCTTCGCGGGGACCCTGCTGCAATGAGCGAAGCGACATGAAGCTGGGCGGAAGGCTCTTGTAGCGCGCGGGGCAAAGCCCCCAGAAATGGCGCAAGATATGAAAGCCAGATGGGCGAACTAGAATTTTTGTGATCGGCGCGCGACATCCCAGCTTCGGAGCGTACATCATGTATTTTCAGGAAATAGCACCCCGAGGCCGCCAGCCGCCATTCGTGCTCTTGGGATCAATGAGTTCACCGGCAACAACTTCAACTACGGTGCATGACGAGGTCAGATATTCCCAACCAGGCGTGTTGGTGGCTTCGCCGTTCCAGTAGCCAGAGCAGCACTTCTCAATGAGATCGGGGCTCCATTCCGGATATTCTTTCATTCTTTCGTACTGAGTATATTTCAACCTAAGTAGTGCCTTCTGCATTTCACCGATCCATGAGAAATCGCGCCTTTGAGGCTCGCCGCTTGGCACTACCTGATAGATGTAGCCAGAGCTGACAACGCCACAGGTGGTGAAGTCCGTACTTTCGAGGCAATACACGGCACCACGCCGAGGGAAAGCACCATCAGGCCTCCGCTTTTCTAGCTCGTCTTCAATTCGAGCATCAACTTTGTCCCTGCCGTTGCCGAAAATTTCATCCCCAACGACATAGGTGGAAGGCGACATATGGAAATAACTCATCGGAAGTGTACCAGACATTACAGATCGCCCTACTTGATCTGATATTTAAGGCGGCGCTGTACGAATGCTGGTTTGGAGCCTTCTAGAATCTTCACAATTACATCGTTGATACGCTGGTTCTCGATGGAACCTGATTCATAGGAAAACTTGTAGCCTGCGGCCTTATCTAGTGTGACATATAGAACTTGCTCTGCATCCGCTCCGACCGCAAGGTTCGGGTTGTGTGTAACCAATATTACCTGCCGTGTCTTTTTGGCTTCGCGAATGCAGTTTGCGAGGACAGAAAAAATACTGTCGTTATCGAGATTGTCTTCGGGCTGATCTATAATTAGCGGGGTCTTCTCCATGTCGAGATGGAGGTAGAATACTAGAAGTAACAGACCCTTCTCACCCGGAGACAACTGGTTGAGGTTCTTTCCACCGAGGCGAAGCTCATAACGTGCATCAAAATATTCAAAGGACAGCAGTAGGTCATACAGGCGTTTAACGTCCTTTACCTGCTTGTCTACGTCTTCCTCAAAGATCGCACTAATAATGTTTTTCGAAAATGCGAGGATGCTATCGACATCATTCCATTCGACATCGGCCATAAGAGCTTCGAGCGCGGCGCGGCCTTGGGCAGCGCCGCGGAACGGGCCACTAGCGGACTGGTTCAGAAGATCGAGAAATTCATCAACGAAGTCATGCGAGGGTACGAAAGATGCGTCAATCGTAACCATAAATTCGTCTGAGTTTATGGTGGCTAAGCGCTCTTCAACGCTTGCCTTGAGACCTTCATAAAAAGAACGCACTTTCATCTTTGCTTCAAATATAGCGCGCGCTAAGGCATCGCGCTCATCGTATTTTTCTTCAAGCCTGGCGCTTAGTTCTTCGTCGATGTAACGGATGCGCCGTTCCAAATATTTGATAGTTCCGGGCTTCGGATTGTCGTCCTCGCCCATGACAGCAGTCATCTTGGATTGAACGTCAGATAGCGCCTGTAAATATCGCTGGTACCGCCTTTGCGGCGCGGAAAGTGTTTCCTGCAATCCCTTCAGCTTTTCGGACAAAAATTGGTATCCGGCACGGAGATCAGGAACGCTCGAGAACTTGGTCAAATCGGTAGTGTCAGAAATCGGGTCTTTCGCTGTCCGCTCTAACGATCTTATTTCAGCTTGGAGCGCGCTGATTTTTTCGTCGATGGGTTGAGTATTGATACGATGCGTAACGATGGCATCAATATCAAGGCCAAGGTTAGCGCAAGAGGGACGAAGTCCCTCCTTGCTTTCCTTGACATGAGTATCTACCGCTGTGAGGGCCTCTTTTAAAGTACCGAGACCTACGAGGTTTGTCTTAAGCGTAGAGAGGCCTTCAACGGCGTCTTTTCCTCGTTCTTCGATATCCTCTCGTAGCTCTCTTGTTTCTTCAATCTGGCGTGTTACCGCTTGCTGCTCGGACGTTTCGCCTTCTGGCTTTGTCACCTCTTGGGGTTTTGACTCCTCTAGAACGCGGTGTTCTTCCCGTTTTTGATTTAGCTCTTCATTGAGCCGCGTCTTCGTCGCCGGATCAGCCTGCTTTTCCAGTTCCACGATTTCGATGTTAAGTTCGCGCAGTCTGACTTTGAGGGCGCTGATGTCGCTCTTGCTCTGAGCGGTCTTTAGTTCTTCAAGTTCAGAAAATGTGGATTTCCCCATTCGGTCGGATTCATCGACATGTGAGAACACGACCTCCTCAATTTTCCGACGAAATGCTTTGACTTCGATTTCATTCGTAAGGCTCTCAAAGTAGTTCTGCGGAAGGTATTTTACGGCCTCGGGCTTAAGCGTATCCACATCTTCATCAAGGCGTTTCGAGGGCTTCGCGCCGCTGGCCCATGCGAGCTCGCCGGTAAAATTCTCCGCATACCCCTTCTGCCTAAATTTCCTGTTTTGAGCATCGTCTGTAAGGAACGAGAAATGGCCGAACTGCATCGACTCCCCCAAGAGTCCGATAATGTCGGCAACAGCGCTCTTGCCGCTACCCTTGTTGCCAATGATCGCAGTTAGTTCAGGATTGAAAGGAATATCCACGTTCCTAAACCAAGAGCCGTTGGAGCCGGTATAGCCAGATACCTGATCCACCTTGAGCCCTGTGATAAATCGCGTCGCGTCTTGATCCAGCCGCTTTAAAACCGTTGGACGTTCGCCGATATAAACACGACCTTTCGGTTCAAAAAGCGTTTGCCGAAGACCGCGAAACGTGAGGTCGGCTTTGATCCAGGTCGATTCATAACCGGCTTCATCGCCAGACAGGCGATTGAGGTCATCAAACGAGTGCGCATCGGAGCCTGAATAGACTGGCTTCCTGACACTTTCCGTTCCGTCCTCATAGCGATCCAATCGCAGAAAATGGTTAGTGTTTTTTGATGAACCGAAAAACGCATCGCTTGCCTTATCAAGCTCATCCGAGATTGACATACTACGGGGCGATTTGCTGTCAACGCCTCGCAGCCCATCATTGTTGGCCGCTGTCACGATGATGTACGCGGTCTCGTCTGGAAATACTTTCGCGAGAGCAGCCTTCAATTCTGTGATGCTGACTGTCGCCTGTTCATAATCCTCTCGTGACGAGAGTTCACTACAACGCAAACGTGCGCCGTCGCTAGTCTTGTGGGTCAGCAGGTCGCTTAGCAGCGTATCACGCTTTCCCTTCGTGGCAATGTTGGGGTCTAGAAGAACGTGAGTGTGAACGTTGCGTCCATCCGAACTAACGGTTTCGGTAAGGCGAAATTCAATGTTCGGAAGGAAAAGCTTCGCCCCATTAGGATAATGTTTTTCGTATGCCTCAGCGACCGCCAGATAGCTGTCGAAAGAGAAGTAATCGGCAATTCCAAAAACCTGAACTTCGGAGGCCTCAAGCTGATCGAGGTAGCGCTTTAGGTTGACGTCCGATAACCCATCGAAACCGTCAGACAGTTTGGTGCCCGGAGCATGCAGGTGCAAATCCCACCGCTTCCAGATTGATCCTATTTTTTGGTGAACATCTTCCAACAACAAGCCCATCTAAATATCGAATGAACAATAAGTTAACACCCGAATCTAATAACACAGTACGGACAAACACTTCCACGACTTGTTGGAGGGAATGGTGTTTCACCCCAAGGAAAACCCAGGAGTATTCCGACAATACGCGTGGGGTTGATCAGGGCGGGTCTTGAGCGAAGGAACGTCACCCAAGTCGATGAGTGCAGGGAGAGCGAAATCTCCCGCGAGTGGTTCAATCCGGCGATACGGGTTGGATGACTCTGGAATGGGCTGGATGCCCTGAAAGAGCCAAGGGCGAGAGGGATGCAACGGGAGAGCGCTAGCGTCTCCCTTGCCAAGATTGCGGGTACTACCCCGCACATCTTGCACTTAACGTTATTGGCTTTAAGGGCACCTGTCTCTGGTCCTTCAATGAACCGCTTCACAGGCTCAAACTGAACCTTCATGCTTTTCAGAAATGTTTGCTCTATTTCGGCTTAGGTTTGCCCGCATCCAGCGCTTTTTGAATGGCTTCCTCAATCCAATCGTTTCGGTTCTTACCGCTTGATTTTGAGGCAGCATCAACTTCCGAAATCATTTCGGGCTTTAGCCGCAACTTCACTTGCTTTTTCGGGCGGGCCTCTTCTGCCCATCTCGGTCTTAGCGGCTTTGCTGCGTTTTTGTCGTTTTCATCATCCATAGGCTCGGTTTGCCCGGTTCTTAAGGAACCAAGCCTCCCGAGATTATCATGTTCTACACTCTCCGAGAACAATAAGTCTTCATCAGAAGAGTAGAAATCTAAGTATATGTAGCCTTCTGATTTATGGGCTCGGCATAAAACGACGTCTAATTCTCTAATATTTTCGTAAATACTATTTATAAAAAGAAAAAGTTTATCTGTATCGGCTTTGGAGATTGACTCCTCGCCCTCCCATTCAAATCGATCAATATTGAGTTTTTCGCTATTTCTGGGAGAGTTGCTATCCCTACCGGAGAGCGGAATACCAAATAGCTTCTCAGGCCAGGTTTCCTTGCCCTTACGTGGATTTGGTTTTTGCTTCTTTGGTGGCGCCACAGCGATCCATCCGTCCAATCGATCTAAACTGATCCTACAGTGATAACACCGAGTTCGTTAAAATAAAATGTGGGCACCCACTTGACGCTCAAGAAATTGGGTGCATAGTAAGATTGTGGGTACCCAATAGCATTTACTAAGCACAAAGAAAAGTAAAAACGGAACCTAAATATATAGGAATTAATTCCTTGAATGTTCCGCTTTTGTTCTTTACAATACTTAGGAACTATGTCGACGCCAAGAAGAAAGGAAAGTGGTCATGACTAAAGACATTACTACTCTTCAGGAGCGTCCAGAAAAGCCGATAGGCAAAAGCAGCGCGGCCCTAGCGCCGGAACTCGATCCGTCGCGTTATATGTCTGAGTTGGAAGACTTTGATCTGAGCGAAGCCGAAAAGGTCGAACTTTTAGAGGCCCTATGGTTGATCATGTATTCCTTCGTCCGACTAGGCTTTGACGTCAAAAATTGTGGGCAGATTTTTGAAAACTTCACTCTGGAGACTCAAGGCAAACCCGGCGCGATAGACTCTTCTCATTCAGACAATGAGGAGAAGCCATCGAGCAAAAACGGGAGGACGCATGGCCATGAGTGACACTCAATCAAATCAAGCGGTGATTTATCGCCGCGTTTCCAGCGCTAAGCAAACCAAGGTTGGCGATGGTCTCAACTCACAAGAAACCCGCTGCCGCGACTTCGCGCGGCTCAAGGGCTATCAGGTGATTGGCGTGTTCAGCGACGATATGTCAGGCAGCACGAAACAGCGCCCCGGTATGGAAACAATGCTTTCCTTCGTAAGAAAGCAGAAAGCTAAAGGCACTCGCATTCTCATTGATGATGTCTCGCGGCTTGCGCGCGGTCTGGATGCGCATCTGGAACTGCGCAGAAGCATCTCCGAAGCTGGCGGCGTTTTAGAATCTCCCTCTATCGAATTTGGAGAAGACTCAGATTCAATCCTGGTCGAGAATCTGCTCGCCAGTGTCTCGCAGCATCAACGCCAGAAGAACGGCGAGCAAACGAAGAACCGAATGAAGGCCCGCATCCAGAATGGCTATTGGGTCTTTCAAGCACCTGCGGGTTACAAATATGAGCGCGTCTCTGGACGCGGTAATATGATTGTTCGCGACGAACCCCTCGCCTCTGTTATTCAAGAAGCTCTGGAAGGCTATGCCTCAGGCCGCTTTAACAGTCAGGCCGACGTTCAGCGTTTTTTGCAAGACAATCCTCTTTTCCCAAAAGATAGGCGCGGAGAGGTTCGTCATCAGCGCGTTTCTGTGCTGCTGAATCAGGCCGCGTATGCCGGATATGTCGAAGCGCCGAATTGGGGCGTTGAAATGCGCGTTGGTCAGCATGAACCAATTATTTCTTCGCAAACCTATAAGCGCATTCAAGAGCGCCTCAAGGGCGGCTTCTACGCGCCGCGTCAATCCGATTTGAAAGAGGACTTCCCGCTGCGCGGTCATGTCGTCTGTAGCGACTGCGGAACGCCTTTGACGGCCTGCTGGTCGAAAGGCTCCAATAAAAAATATCCGTACTATCTCTGCCCGAAGCGCGGCTGCGATAGCTACGGTAAATCAATCCGCCGCGATAAGATCGAAGGTGAATTTGAGGCTTTGATCGGTCAAGCGACGCCAAGCGATGCCCTCTTTAAAGTGGGCAAGTCCATGTTCAAGGAACTCTGGGAGTACCAGGGCGCACAGGCAGAGACCAATGCGAAGGCGATGAGCGCGAAGCTCGTTAAAATCGAAGGCAAGCTTTCCAAGCTGCTTGACCACATTCTCGACGCTTCCGTGCCGAGCGTCATCAAAGCCTATGAGGACAAGGTTCGCCAGCTGGAATTGGAGAAGCAATCTCTCAAGGAAAAGATGGCTTTGAACGCCAAGCCAGCGAGCACCTTTGACGAGTCACTTAGAACGGCTTTCGAATTTCTGAAAAACCCTTTGATTCTCTGGCGTTCAGAGAGAATCGAAGACCGTCAGATGCTGCTAAAACTCACCTTCAGCAAGCGGCTAGCATACTCTCGCAAAGAGGGATTTAGAACGGCAAATTTTAGTTTACCCTTCAAGGTCTTAGGTCAATTTTTGGGCTGTGAAAGCAAAATGGCGCACCCGACAGGATTCGAACCTGTGGCCTCTGCCTTCGGAGGGCAGCGCTCTATCCAGCTGA
>JABXHV010000023.1 GCA_013373445.1 Paracoccaceae bacterium
GCATGCGGTCGATCTGTTCGTTGATCGAGCTTTCCTTCTCGATGTAGGTGTCCGTGCGCGGGACATAGGCTTCCGGCTGATAGTAGTCGTAGTAGGAGACGAAATATTCCACCGCATTGTCGGGGAAGAAGCTTTTGAACTCGCCATAAAGCTGGGCGGCGAGGGTCTTGTTGGGCGCCAGGATCAGAGCCGGGCGCTGGGTGCGCTCGATGACCTGTGCCATGGTGTAGGTCTTGCCTGAACCCGTGACGCCGAGCAGCACCTGTGTCTGTTCGCCGGAGGAAAGGCCTTCCACCAGGTCGGCGATGGCTGTTGGCTGATCGCCGCGCGGCTCATAGCCGGAGACCAGCTTGATCTCGACGCCGCCTTCCGATTTGGCCGGACGTTCGGGGCGGTGCGGGGTCCACAGTTCACCGTTCTTGTGCAGCGGATTGCCGCTTTCAATCAGTGCCGAAAGAGCCTCAACGGTGGCGGTGGCGCCCTGGTTGCCAGTCAGCTCGCCGAACTTGCTCTCCTTGGCCTTCTTCTTGTTGTCCTTCTTGTGCTGCTTCAGCTTGTCCTCAAGCTGTTCGGCCTCTTCCAGGGACATGTTGAGACCGGCAACGGGATTGAGGCCGCCCGCCGCACGTTCGCGGGCGTTGTCGGCCTTGCCGATGTTGGTTCCGCGCGATGAACGCGCCGGGGCAGAGGTGCCGCGTGCGGACTTGGCGGGTTTGGAGGTTTTGTTTTCGCTTGCGGTCGCACCGGCCTTGCGGCTCGACTTCCGTGTGGGCGACGCGTCATTGCCTTTTGGTGCGGGCTTGTCGGCCTCTTCCTCGAGTTCCTTTGCCCAATCGGAAATGGAGCCGCCGAGCGGGGCGCCGGTCAGGGGCGCCTGCGGGGCTTCGTCAAAACCTTTCGGGTCGACAGGGTTATCGGAACGGGAGGGAGAGGATGTCTTCTTGTTCATCTGCGCAATATGGGGCATCTGCCCGCGCGAGAAAAGGGCCTCCACCTGCTTTGGCCCCTGCGACGCAGGGTCTCCTGACAGAAGGGTGTCAGGAGGAGGTTTCCAACAACTGGAACTCGTTCCTATGTTCCGCTAAGAAATTTAGATCCGGCTTGAATTTCTTTGGAAACTGAAAATAGCCCGTTTCGTCTATCGATTGCATCTTCCGTCTCGTCTCTGGTTTTAGACGATTAGAATACAAGATCTTTCCATCGGCTTCGAATGAGATCAGCTTTTCTTCGAACGCCTTATCGTGGAGGCGGTTGAGGCAGATCCCGTTGTGAGGGTTCATTCGATTGCTTTTGTCTTTCGACCAAGGTCGGATGTGCCCTGCGACCAAGAGTTCTGGCTGCGCTATTCCTGTCATTGCGCATTTGTAGTCATAACTCGCCAATATCATCTGCCGGAAGAACTGTTGGCCAATGCGAGACTGCGTTGTTCTTGGAGTGGTCTCACCAGCCATAACCGGAACGACATACTCAGATTGCTGCTTTTCACGCAAGCCGGCGAGTTTGTTATCTGTTTCGAAGTTATCAATTTCGCTCGAAACTCGTTGTAGGCCTTCAAAGAAGTTCTGCCAAACAATGCGATCAAGCTTGCTGGCATGTGACATTCCTTTTCGATCAATCGTCTCATCCAAGCTTGCTAAGTTTGAGAGCTTTAGCGCGATGGCGCTTGGTGTACGTCCTAGCTGATTAGCAAGTTCTACAATGTCGGGATTTCTTGAATGTATGCGGCCAAACGGGAGCTTCACATATAGATCTATGGCCTTTTCAATTTCCGGTTCAGACCAAATTTTACTTGAAAGTTTCAATGTAGAAGTACCGATATGAAAAGAGCTATTCTCTTCATTGGTCATTTTGAGGCATTGTACAAGCTCTTTCGCTGAGCCGAGCAATGCCTACTTCTCCTGTTCGCACAGGAAATCCCATGAGGAAGTGTGTCAGTCGCTCATGCCATGGCGAACATGCGCACCTGTTTGGAAAAGTGAGAATGGCGCAGCTGGAACAGGTGGTGGAGGATGGAATCCACGTCCTCGGGGTAAAACGGCTTGCGCAGGAAAGCACGGGCGCCCACGCGCTGTGCTGCCTTGTCGAGCGTCTCGTTCATCTCGGTCGACATCACGATGACGTCTCCGCCCTGGCGAAAGGTCTGGATTTTCTCAGCCAGTTCAATGCCGCTCATGCCGGGCATGTTGAAGTCAGTGAAGATGATGCGATAGCTTTTGTTCTGGATGGCTTCGATGGCGCTTGCGCCGTTATGGGCATGGTCTATGTCCAGATTGAAAATGCTTCGTTGCAGCACCTTTTCGACGATCTTGCGAACGGTGGCTGAATCATCAACGATCAGAATGTCGTAATTGGCCTTGAGCGCCTCATAGGTCTGGATGATCTGCTGGACTTGCTCGGGAGAAAACGGCTTGGACAGGAAATCATAGGCTCCGAAGGCCTTCAGCTTCTGCTCTGCGTCTTCCGACAGCTTGTCGGACATGGAAATGGCGAATGTCTTTGAGCCAGCTTCATGGATCGACTCCATCACGTCGATGCCGCTCATCTGCGGCATGTTGATGTCGAGAAAGGCAATATCGAAGGCCGTCTTGGCCAATGCTTCGATCGCCTGCTGACCGTCGGTTGCGATTGTGAACTGAAAGCGTCGACCCGTCTTGCGCAATGCGCGTTCAACCAGACGGCATATCGTAGAGGAATCATCCGCGATCAATGCTTTAATCGGAGTCTTGGTCATTGATTGGTGTATTTCCATTTAAAGACTTAAATAGAATAAAGCATACCTTTGCTGATAAATTCTAAAGGAAAAATCAAATGAAATATATTATTGATAATATACGTAGTTTTACGAGCTAATGGCTTTTGATTCCGTTGAGTAAGGTGTTTGGGCGAAGGGCTTGGGTTTTCGTCCGGTTGGCGTTGGATCTGCTCATCCCGTCCAGTTTTGCGGCGTGCCGCGCACATCGATATGAACGAAATTAGAGTACAGTCCGATGCCTCCGACAAAGACGCCTTCGGCGCGCAGCTTGGAGAAGACCTTGTGCCAGTCTTTGGGACTGCCCTTGGCGCAGATGATGTCGGCAGCCTTGAAGAGGAGATGCTGGCTCTTTGTTGCCGAGCCTGACAAGGTTTCGTTGTAGGCCTTGCATCGGTAGACGCTGCTCAATTTGACCGGGGCATCCATCTCTTCACGAAACCGTTGCAGGACCCTTGCGAGCGGCAGCACATTTGGCCAGAGCTCTGCTGGTGGATCGGTGTTCAGTCCGAAGCCGGGTTTTGTCGGCTGGTGGTGTGAAGATCCCTTGGTCAGAAACTCGTCCCAACGGAAATTGGTGACCTCGGGCAGGTTGGTTTCAAAGAACGTCTTGAAGGCGTGTTCGGGCGTTGGCAGTGCGGGGGGCTCATCGTTGATCGGCTTGATGACTGCACTGCCAGATTCCTCAACCTCACCAGTGCCGGAATCGATACCGGTGAACTCCATGCTGTCGATGGCGCCAATGGCGACCAAACCTCGCAAAAAGGCTGCGGCGCCACATTGTTTGGACACCAGATTGGGATCATAGTGCCCGTCCCTTGAGTATTTCCCCTTGTTGTAGAGGGTCGTCAGAGACCACAGATAGGGCGTGGGAATGCGGACTGAGGAATTGCGATAGCCGAAGCCGTTATATTGTTCCAGCCTGTAAAGCACCCGTGCGATCGACCAATCGGTTCTTTCGTGAAAGTGTTTGATCTGCAGCGCATCAACGGCGCTTTGCTCCCACGAGAAGGGCGGCGAACCGGACAATGGGCGATTCTTCGGGATGTTCTTGGTTCGAGCCGTTAAACGGTCACCATTGTGCAGGTGGCGTGAAAAATTCCGACCTGATTCCAGCAGATGAATGGCGGCGATGAACCACCATGGAATTCCGGTTTGTTCTGCGACGCTTTCATAACGGCTGCGATCCGTCGCGGCCGCACGGCACAGGCGATGGACTTCTTCTTCAGCTGCCTTGCTGCGAAAGCGCGCGCCGACAAAGAAACGTTTGTATTCTTCTTCAAGGGCACTGAAGCTTCTGTCGGTCGAGGTTTTTGGAGAGGTGAGGACCGGTCCGTCGATGGTGCTGCCGGAGGGCAATGTGTCGCCAGTGGCCTCCACGACGGGGGGGAGGTCTTTTTCGTCGTCCTTGTCGGGGGGAGGTGCATCCCGCTGCGGACTAGCGACGACGCCCATGCTGCCATTGTCTTTTTCAAAGCTCATCTGCGTATCGCCGAGCTTTTCAAGAAGCTTTTTGATCCTGGTGCGAATGGATGTGTTCGAAACGCTCTCCGCCGCACCAATGAGTTTCGATGACAGCTCGTTGAACTTGGCCGTGCCGATCCGAAAGTTATCCAGAGCATTGACGAATGCCTGATCTTTCAGCTCCGCCGCTGCCTCCAAGAGTTTTTGACGTTCAGGGCCGGTGAAATTCGGATCGGACAGTTGCGAAATCATGTCTGCAAAAAGGGCGTCAATGTCTTGATCAAGCGTGGTCATTTCGTGTCCTCCTTCGGCTCCGAGATTGTGTGTGTGACCCTTGCGCTATCTCGCCTTCCGCACCTCAGCCCAGAAGTTCTCAGCCGCCTTCCGGATTTCGATTGCTTCGCGAATGGTGGCGCGAAGATCGCTCGTGGAGACCTGGCTATTGTTCAGGGATTCGATCAGTTGGGCGAAACTGGATCGGGTCTGGGCAAGGAGTTGCACATAGGCAGTCAGCTGATCGTGGTAGGAGGCAATGCGGGCGTAGGCCGCGAGCGCTGCCTTGTTACGACTTCCACCAGACAGTTCGAGCTCCACGGCATATTTGCCCTGCGAGGTGCGATATAGATTGTACATCGGCTTGGTGTCACGGATTAGCAGGGTGATGAGGGTCTCAACCGTCTCGGCATTGTCGACCAATGAGGCGCGGACCTGCTGCTGTGAGGCGAACCGGTCCAGACGTTTGACAAGTGCGCCGAGCAATTGTGCGCTGTTTCCGGCGACCAGGGCTGGCAGTGGGCCGGTTGTGACGCTGCCAAGCAGGAGAAGGTCGCCGACCAGACCTTTCAGATTGTCGATACGGGTCGCAAGCGCGTCGCCACGTTTGCCTTCCAGAACATCCACGACGGCAAGGTTGTAAGTTTCAATGGCACTGAGTGCCAAGCGCCTGGCGCGTATTGCGGGGATATCGGCCGGGGCGCCGCCGTTAAGGGCGACTGACGGGTCGAAGCATGTCGGGGTGTTGTTGTTGCGAACGCAGTTTGATGCCGCAGGGCCGCCTCCGGCGCGCACAACAGCTGCGGCCAGATCATCGTATAGCAGGTCGCCTGCCTTTTGCGCCTCGATGTAGGCTTCGCGGTAGTTGGTGAGTTCCTGATCCGGAATGCCCATGCATCCTGAGATCCCCGCGAGCAACACGCCGGTGCAGGCAAGCAAGGCTACACGCTTCAAGACATCGAGCGCTTTGGCGTACCAACTCATGCAATTCCCTCCCAAGTTCCTTCGGGGGTCTTGCCGCTATTGTAGGCCAATCAGCTCAATTTACAACTTAAGGTAAGTATTTGTCAATATTACGCCTGCTGTTGAGTGCCAAGTGATTGTCTTTGCTGCCGATCCCATGAACCGGTCACCCTCGCTGCTGCGCAAGTAACCGCACCAGCTTACGCAAAGATGTTGGCGCATGAAGGGCTCTAGCCGAATTTTGGCTGCTTCTTGCCGAGTTTGGAGACCTTGCCTGCCGGCTTGGTGTCCGCATCTTCAGGATGGAGGTTGGCAAACAGGTCATCGACAAAAACAGTCATCGAGCGACCATTTTCCTTGGCGTGGTAGAGTGACTGATCGGCCAGTCGCAGCACCATTGCCGCAGAGTCCGCATGGCGGGGAGCAACGGCACAGCCAATGCTCGCGCCGATATGGGCCACACCACCGCCGACGGGTATCGGCTTGGAGATGGCTTCAATCAGCGAGTCACAGAGCCATTTGAGGCGGCTTTCCTCGTCCGTGGATGTGATCAGTGCGAGGAATTCATCACCGCCGGTGCGTGCAACGATGCCGTCGTCGCCGATGATGTCGTTCATGCTGCGGGCGACCTGGCGAATGACCATGTCACCGGCGTCATGGCCAAAGGTGTCATTGACCTGCTTGAAGCGATCCAGATCGATGGCAAGAACGGCAAACGGGCGTTTGTCGAGTTGTTGCAGGGCAAGGTCGAGTGCATCGCCGAAGTAGGCGCGGTTGCCAAGACCGGTCAATTGGTCATGGAGCGCCATGAAGCGATTGCGGGCTTCGCTTTCTTCCAGGGCCTTGGATTTGGCTGCGAGTTTTCGGCCTGAGCCGTATCCCAGGAGTATGAGGGCCAAGATCAGCAAGCCAGTGACAGGCCCAACGGCATTGCGAATGACGGTGCCAGGTGTTGAGCTTTGCCATTCAAAATACCCCACCGGCGGACTGCCATTGGCCTCGACGGGAACATTTGCCAAGCCTTTAATCGCGCCTGGTGAATACCGAAAGTCATGCAGGAGCAGCGTTTCGCCGACACTCGCGAGAAACTGGGTTTCGATATAGCGGACGGACAAGAGAACGGCTGGTGCAGTATCAGGCAGGCTTAGCGCATTTGTTTCAGGAATGATCGACATGGCGCTGACCAGCGCAGGATGGCCGTTCATTTCGCGCACATCTGACGCATAGATTGGCGCAAGTTCACCTTTTTCAATGTAACGCAGGCGGAACCCGTCGCTCGTCGGGCGCCGTGTTCTGAAATAACCGGCGCGCGCATCGGCAATCAGGTCGCTGGCTCCGGCTATGGTCTCAGCGCCAGCGCTTGCGGGGACGACTTCATCTTCTGCGGCGACCAACAAGGCGGTGTCGTCGCTGCCGATGATAATCGTCCAGTCGTGGTCGAAGTCGAGCCACATCTGTTGCGCAATCTCTGAGCCGTAGTTGGTGTTGACCGTGTTTTCCAGGACTTCTTTCACCGTCTGGTCGTTGACGGCAAGAAAGGTCTGGTGGCGTGCCATCAGGGCAAGGCGATGCTTGAGACCCTCGTTGACCAATGCCTGTTCATGCTTCAAGGCCAGCTCATCCGCGCTTTTGGTCGTGGTCATGAGCAGATAGGACATTGAAGAAATGCCGAATGTTAGCAGCAGGATGACACAGACATAGGCAACATGGCGCAATCGCAGGCGCGCGGAAGAACTGCCTGGGCTGAAGGCCGGCATGTCTTCGTCTCTGGACAGTCTGGTCTGGCGGTACATGGTAGTTCAATCCCCGTATGGACCTCACACGATGGACGCGCATTGTTCAAATGCTGATCGCCTGCGACATCATGTGGTGCCCAATGTTCTGCAGTTCTGGTTGCCCCGTTCACTATCAGCATGCCCCAGAAAGGGTGAAATCCGAGTACTCAGATAAGGAAAATCGCCTAATGGGATGGGCTTTCTGGTGTTTCGGTAAACGACCGGTAAAGGCCCCGTTTTGAGCCGAATGCTATTTGAATCAAATAATGGCTTGACCTGGAGTGCACTCCAGCACCTAGCTTGGCTCATGTTGATAATAGGAAATGGCAATGCTGATCGGTGAACTGGCAACCAAAACGGGCCTGAGTGTTGATACACTGCGTTACTACGAGAAGATCGGTCTGGTCCCACGCCCCCTTCGTGATGCGGGGGGCAGGCGGGTCTATGACACCGGGATCTTGCGCTGGATGCGGTTCCTGGACCGTTTGAAAGCCACAGGCTTGGCCATGCGAGAACGACTGCGGTATGCCGAATTGCGTGACCAACCCGGTCTGGCGTCGGTGCGTGAGCGCCGCGAAATGCTGGAGAACCACCGGGAAAAGGTCGCTTCCGATCTCGTCAAACTGCAGGAGACGCTTGAGCTTCTGGACGAGAAAGTAGATCTCTATCGCCGTATTGAGTCCGGGGACGTGCCGGACCCTCTTGCTGAGCTGGCAAATTCTGTCAGCAAGCCCCGTGATGCATAGCCGCTTTCCGCTCAAAAAAGGAAAACGACAAAATGGTAAGTGCGCTTGAAAAGGGGCGAGAAGTCGCCCAAATCCTGAATCCCGATCTGGAGCAGTTTCTGACCGAAAAATATGACGGATTGTTGCCGGACTTTACCGAAAGCTTGATCGAATGGGCTTACGGACGCCACTATTCGCGGGAGGGTCTTGACCTCAAGACGCGGCAAATTTGTACGGTCGCTGCGTTGACAGTGCTGGGTGGACAGACGGCACCGCAGTTGAAGGTCAACATTGAACACACGCTTGCCGCCGGTGCGAGCCGTACCGAGGTGCTAGAGGCAATCTGGCAGATGGCAGTTTACGGCGGAGTTCCCGCCGCGATCAATGGCTTGAACGCAGCGAAGGAAGTGTTTGACAGTCACGATCAAGCCGCGTGATCTCAAGGTGATCGGTCTCCCTTGGTGTGTCTTGCATCAAGGGAGTTCATTAGCCTCTTGGGTAGCGATTGCCCTCTTCAACGTCATTGAGATCCATATGATTGCGCATGTAGCGTTCGGAGGCCTTCTGCAAGGGCTGATAGTCCCACGGGAAGTAAGCCCCGTTGCGCAGAGCCTCGTAGACGATCCAGCGCCGGGCCTGGGACTGCCGCACCTCGCTGTCGTAGGCTTCCATATCCCATGTCGCGGAGACCTCGTCGGCGAGCGTTGCAGCGATCTCGAGATAATCCGGATTTCCTGCCAGATTGTTCAATTCATGCGGATCGTCATCCAGGTTGAAAAGCTGAGGGGGATCCAATTCACAATGAACGTACTTGTAGCCACCTTTGCGCAGTCCCACCAGTGGCGCGTAGGACGCTTCGGCGGCGTATTCCATGCGTACCGGCGTTTTGCGCTCGGTGCCATTGGCAAGTGGGACAAGGCTTTGACCATCTGTCCATGGCATGATTTCCGACATGTCGATGCCGGCTAGATCCGCGACAGTGGGAAGAACATCCAGTGTACTCACCGGCGCCTCGATCAGACTGGCCGGCATTTGTGGTGCGGCAATCATCAGAGGAACGCGGGACGAGCCTTCAAAGAACGTCATTTTGAACCAAAGGCCGCGCTCACCGAGCATATCTCCGTGGTCGGAGACGAACAGAATGGTTGTCTTGTCGGTCAGATGCATAGCTTCGAGTGCGTGCAGGATTTCGCCGATCTTGTCATCCAGATAGGAGATATTGGCGAAATAGGCCTGACGTGACTTGCGAATATTGTCTTCGGTGATGTCGAAGTTGCGCCAGTCGTTTGCATCGAAAATGCGCTTGGAATGCGGATCGTGATCGTCATAGTCCATGGCACTGACTTCGGGAAGCAGGTGTTCGCAGTCTTTATAAAGGTCCCAGTATTTTTGCCGCGCGACATAAGGGTCATGTGGATGGGTGAAGCTGACCGTCATGCAGAAGGGGCGATCATATTTGCCACGGCCATAGTCGTGGATCTTGCGCACCGCCTGGAATGCGACATCGTCGTCATATTCCATCTGGTTCGAGATCTCGGCAACTCCCGCACCCGTGACCGACCCCATGTTGTGATACCACCAGTCAATGCGCTCACCGGGCTTGCGATAGTCTGGGGTCCAGCCAAAGTCGGCCGGATAGATGTCTGTCGTCAGTCGTTCTTCAAAGCCATGCATCTGGTCGGGTCCGACGAAATGCATCTTGCCAGACAGGCAAGTGGTGTAGCCGGCGCGGCGCAGATGATGCGCGTAGGTCGGTATATCAGAGGCGAACTCGGCGGCGTTGTCATAGAC
>JABXHV010000002.1 GCA_013373445.1 Paracoccaceae bacterium
ATGAAGCCGAAGTTCCAACCCAGTCCGAGCAGGATCAAGGCTGTCCAGAAGTTGGCAAGATCCAACCCCATGAGTGCCACCACTGAACAGGCAGCCAGCAAGGCCAGGCCGGTCGCAACAATCTTCTCCTTGCCGAAACGCGCGATGAGATTGCCAGTGAAAAAGCTTGGGGCAAACATCGCCAGAACGTGCCATTGAATGCCGAGCGTTGCGTCTGTCTGGGTCAATCCACAGCCTACCATTGCCAAAGGCGCTGCTGTCATCACAAGGCTCATGAGCGCGTAGGACGTCACGGCGCATGTCACTGCAACAACGAACCTTGGTTGCCGCATGATGACGCTCATTGGACGCCCACCAGCAGCTTTCTTGTCGACCGGCTTTTGTGGCCGCGGGATGCGCAGAAACAGCAGGAAACAGAAGCAAACCAGAGCGAGGCCAGCCAAGGCCAGATAGGTCCCAATGAACAAGACCGGCAGAAACAGATCCTTGGTCCAGATAACGGTTTGTGGCCCAACAACACCGGCAAGGACTCCGCCGGCCATGACCCAGGAGATCGCCTTGGGTTTAAACTCTTCGCTGGCAGTGTCGGCAGCCGCAAATCGGTACTGTTGCGTGAAGGCGCCAGCCGTACCGGTCAGCCCGCAGGCCAAAACGAAAAGCGGGAAACTGGCAATGTAAATTGCGTAGGCAGCGATAAGACCCGCACAGACTCCGACCAGAGCCGCTCCTGCAAAACCAGTCCGACGACCGAAGCGCCCCATGATCATACCAGCGGGCAGCATCGCGATCGCAGTACCCAGGACCATGGCCGTGATTGGCAATGTCGAGAAGGACTTGTTGTTGCCCAGCAATGCATAACCAACCAGCGATCCGGTGCTGATTACAATCGATGCCGCAGCGCTGCCCAGTGCCTGGGTCATCGCCAAAATCACGGCATTGCGTTTGGCCAAACTGTCATTAATCTGAGGGCGCTCGACAGACATTTTCTCTACCGTTTTGCGAAAGGCAGAGCGCGGATTGGCCCTGCATCTTGAAGGATGCCCACGCTATAGGATGAGCGTCCCATCTCCAAGAGGGCATAATCCAGATTCATGGAAATGTAAGTCTGAAGTCTCAGACAGACTTAAAAATGCTGAAAGCCAGGTATCGTGGCGGCGCTGATGTCGGTGCCATTGTCGCTCAGAATGACCGATGCGTCACCGGCAGAGACTTCACCAATGGCGCTGATCTGACAACCGGTCTTGCGGGCAACCGCCTCGAAGGCAGAACTCACATTGCGGGGAACCGCGACCAGAATCTCATAATCGTCACCGCCGTTGAGGCATTTCAGGAAAGTATCCCTGGAGGCGAGCCGAAGCGTTTTGAGCGCAGACGAGAATGGAATGTCTTCAAGCCTGAAACTCAACTGACAGCCGGAGGCACGTGCCATATGACCTGCGTCTGAGATCAAACCATCAGAAATATCCATGGCGGCGCTGGCATAGCGGCGGACCACTTCGGCGATTTTGACGCGCGGCTGAGGCAACAGATACCGGTCAAGAATATGCCGGGTTTCCTCTTCGGAAAGGCAGTATTTAGCGGCAAATCCCGGCTCTAGACGTTCTTTCAGCCCAGCGGCTGCATCGCCGATCGTTCCGGTGACGTACAACAGGTCGCCCGGCCGGGCACCGTTGCGTCGCACGGCGGCGCCCTTGCGGGTTTCACCGATTGCGGTGATCGACACCATCAGGTTCTTGCCGGAGTGGATCGTGTCACCGCCCACAAGAGTGACATCGAAGGCCGATTGATCACCTTTGAGGCCAGAGGCAAAGCGTTCCACCCAGGACGGCGACCAGTCGTGCGGCAATGCCAGCCCAAGCAGATAGGAACGCGCGGTGGCTCCCTTGGCAGCCAGGTCAGACAAATTGACCCGCAAAGCCTTTGCAGCCACGGCTTCTGGGGGATCGCTTTCAAAGAAATGAACATCGGCAGCGAGCATGTCTTTGGTCAGAACAAGCTCATTGCCTTCCAGGGGCGTATAGACCGCTGCATCGTCCTTGAGTTCAAGACTGCCGGCATCTGTCGCCAGCGGTGCGAAGTAACGCTTTATCAGTTCGAACTCATGTGGCCGTTCGGCAGCGATCTTACCCGACATTGTCAAGCCTCGCCGGCATCGACTTTCTTGTCATCCAGCTCGGCCTTGCGCAGGTCATGAGCCAGGCGATCCAGAACGCCGTTTACAAGACCTGGTTCATCGTCTTCATAAAACGCCTTTGTGACGTCGATGTATTCGGAGATGATAACGCGCGCAGGAACATCCTTGCGGCGCAGAAGCTCAAAGCCGCCCGAACGCAAGATCGCGCGCAGCAGACTGTCGATCCGCTTCAGAGGCCAATCTTCTGTCAATGCAGTGTGAATGAACGGGTCAATCAGTTTTTGATCAGCAACAACACCCTTGACGATGTCCTTGAACCACTGCTCATCGGCGTCACGATACTGCTCACCGTCCAGCTCTTGTCCAAGGCGAAATGCCGTGAACTCGCTGATGACGTTCGACAAAGGTGTCTCAGCAACATCCATCTGATAGAGCGCTTGAACCGCAGCCAAACGCGCAACACCACGTTTGTTGGCTGGACGCGGACCTGCCGCCTGTTGTTGGTCGACCTTACCGGTCATTCTTACACTCCGAGTTTTTCGCGAAGGGCGATCATTGCCAAGGCAGCCTCAGCTGCGGCACCGCCCTTGTTCATGTCATCGACCTTTGCGCGAGCCCAAGCCTGGTCCCCGTTCTCGACAGTCAGGATACCATTGCCAAGAGCAAGATCCGCATCGACAATCAGATCCATCAGGATGCGTGCAGATTCGTTGGACACGATGTCATAGTGGGTTGTTTCACCGCGGATCACACAGCCGAGCACAACGAACCCGTCATAGAGATCGCCGCCACTTTCCATGGCGGTCAAAACCATTGACAACGCAGCTGGAATCTCCAGCACGCCGGGAACCGAAATACGGTCGTAGGTCGCACCGGCAGCCTCGATCGCCTGAATGGCTCCTTCCGCGAGCGCGTCGGCCAGTTCGTCGTAAAAGCGCGCTTCGATAATAAGCAGTTTTGGGCTTGCACTCATGGGGCTCTCTCACGTTGATCGGTCTGTCGGTATAAGGTCGCGACAGAAAACATTCTGCCGTCGATTTGTCCACCCCACCGGGACGCAATTTTGCATCTTGGGGAGAGAATAAACGCATCTGGTAAACGACGTTCGCAAGCATAGGACGAACCCGTCCCATTCAGTTACGCCTAGCGGGAGAATTCCGCAAGTCGCGCTGCATATCTGGCCATCATGTCCACCTCCAGATTGACCGCATCGCCGACCTTCCGATCCGACCATGTTGTCACCTCAAGTGTGTGCGGTATCAGAAACACCGAAAACAGCAATCCATCAGCCTCGTTGACCGTCAAAGAGGTGCCATCGAGGGTAACGGAACCCTTCTTTGCGATAAAAGGAGCGCATTCGCGTGGCGCCTCAAACTGCAGATAAACCGAATCAGGATGATCTTCACGTTTTGTCAGCCGTGCGACCCCGTCCACGTGACCGAGAACAAGATGGCCTCCGAGCTCCGCCCCCATGGTCAGCGATCGCTCCAGGTTGACCTTCTGGCCAACGCTCCAGTCGGCGACATTGGTCAGGGCCAAGGTCTCTGCAGCAGACTCCACTTCAAACCAGTTGCCGTTGGAACTGTTGGCCTTGGCAGTGACGGTATGGCACACGCCGGCACAGGCAATGGAAGCTCCGATATCGAAGGTCTGCGTGTCATAAACAGTGCGAATGCGTGTTCGCAGACCCGCCGGGACTTTTTCAACTGACAGGATCTCGCCAAGATCGGTGACAATACCGGTGAACATAGGATGCCCTTTCAGGACTTCAGGATAACGACAAAGGTTTCTTGCGCAGGCGCGTCAATAAATCTGGTCCCATGACGCCTGTCTCGACACGCTCAAACGCTGGATCAGCGAGCACGTCGTCGACAGTTCGATCGTCGAAAGCGGTTATAGCACCTTCACCAATCGTCAGCGCGCCTTTTATCAGGCATATCTCGTCCACCGCATCTGCACGCAAGAAGGCACTGGCTATCCGACGCCCACCTTCCAGCAGAAGCCGTGTCACACCCCGGGTTCCCAACGCCTTGAGTGCAACATGTGGTGCGATTGCTCCATCTTCAAGCGGCACGCGAATTGGTTTCACACCTGCGTCACTCAAAGCCTGCAGGTTTTCAGTGGACGCTTCATTGCTGCAAATCACCCAAACGGGCACCCTTGCAGCCTCGCGAACGAGCTTTGAAGACAACGGCAGCCGGGCCTCAGAATCAATGACAATGCGGACAGGCGAGCGATCTTCCATGCCAGGCAATCGACAGGTCAGTTCAGGATCATCCGCCAGAGCTGTTCCGATCCCGATCAGAATTGCATCGTGACTGGCGCGCAGGCCATGTACGTAGGTCTTTGCAAGCGCGCCAGAAATCTTGACCTGGCCGCCGCCTTCCCTGCCAATGGCTCCGTCCTGGGAAACCGCCATCTTCAGCGTGACTTCAGGTTCCATTCGCTCAATGCGGCTGGCAAATCCATGGTGCAGACGCTTACAGGCCTCCTGCGCAACTCCGACAGTGACTTCGACCCCTGCGTCCTCCAGCATCGCAATACCGCGTCCACGTACCCGCGGATTTGGGTCAAGCATGCCAACAACAACCCGTTTGACCCCGGCCTCTATCAGAGCATTGGCACAAGGAGGCGTGCGGCCGAAGTGGGAACAGGGCTCAAGCGTCACATAGCAGGTGGCTCCCCTGGCCAACGAGCCGGCCTGTCGCAGGGCGTTGACTTCGGCGTGGGCGCTTCCGGGCAATGAGGTTACACCACGTCCGCACACACGGGACGTCCCCGCGCTGTCGCCAAGCACGATCAGGGCTCCGACGGAAGGGTTTGGCCAGACAAGACCGAGCCCACGTCGCGCCAGACGCACAGCTGCGTGCATATAGCGTTTATCCTGCTCCATTTGCGCTGATGCGGTCAATGGGAAGCCCTTTGCTCAGACGTGATTCTCGATTTCGTGAAACAACGACTTAAAGATCGTCGAGCGCAGCGGAGTCGGGACCGCTCAGCTCATCCAGCAAGGCTTCGAAATCCTTGGCTTCACGGAAATTCTTGTAGACGGACGCGAAACGCACATAGGCCACATCATCAATGACCTTCAGGCCTTCCATGACATGATTGCCGATGGTCTCAGCGGTGATCTCGTTCTCGCCGGAGCTTTCGAGTTGACGGACGATTCCGCTGACCATCCGTTCGATCTGCTCTGGCTCAACGGGCCGTTTGCGCACAGCAATCTGGACCGAACGCATGAGTTTTTCGCGGTCGAAAGGCATCCGGCGTCCGGAGCGCTTCAGAACCAGCAGTTCACGCAACTGAATGCGTTCAAACGTTGTAAAACGACCGGCGCAGGTGTTGCACACCCTGCGCCGGCGAATGGCTGTGTTGTCCTCGGTTGGACGGGAATCCTTGACCTGAGTCTCTTCACCACCACAGAAAGGACACCGCATGCTTTTCTCCGAGTTCGGCTGTTAAGCCGGATAAATTGGGAAACGCGCGGTCAGAGCTTCAACTTTGGCCTTAACCGCGGCCTCAACTGCTGCATTGCCTTCTTCGCTGTTGGAAACGCGCAGGCCATCCAGAACTTCGGTGATCAATTGACCGATTTCACGGAATTCTGCAACACCAAAACCGCGTGTCGTGCCTGCTGGCGTGCCCAAGCGCACACCTGATGTCACGAATGGCTTTTCAGGGTCGAAAGGAATGCCGTTCTTGTTGCAGGTGATGTTAGCACGGCCAAGCGATTTTTCAGCAACCTTTCCGGTCGCATTCTTCGGCCGCAAGTCCACCAGCATCAAATGGTTGTCGGTGCCGCCTGAAACGATATCCAGGCCCTGCTCTTTCAAGCTTGACGCCAAGGCTTTCGCATTGTCGGTCACTGCCTGAGCATAGGCCTTGAATTCAGGCTGCAGAGCTTCCTTGAACGCAACGGCCTTGGCTGCGATCACATGCATCAAAGGACCGCCCTGGAGGCCCGGGAAGACCGCTGAGTTGACCTTTTTGGCAATGGCTTCGTCGTTGGTCAGGATAAGGCCACCGCGTGGGCCGCGCAAAGACTTGTGAGTTGTCGATGTAACGACATGGGCATGAGGTACCGGAGACGGATGAACGCCACCTGCAACAAGACCTGCAATGTGTGCCATGTCGACCATCAGGTACGCACCAACTGCGTCAGCGATTTCGCGGAACTTCGCCCAGTCCCAGAAACGGGAGTAAGCGGTGCCACCAGCTACGATCAGCTTCGGCTTGTTTTCATGCGCAAGACGCTCAATTTCTTCCATATCGAGCAGATGGTCGTCTTTACGAACACCGTAGGAAACCACATTGAACCATTTACCGGACATGTTAACCGGTGATCCATGGGTCAAGTGACCGCCGGAGTTCAGGTCAAGGCCCATGAACGTGTCGCCTGGCTGCAGAAGAGCGAGGAACACGGCCTGGTTCATCTGACTGCCCGAGTTAGGCTGAACGTTTGCAAAGTCACAGCCAAACAGCTGCTTTGCGCGTTCAATGGCGAGGTTTTCAACGACATCTGCATACTCGCAGCCGCCGTAGTAACGCTTCCCAGGGTAGCCTTCAGCATATTTGTTGGTGAAAATCGAGCCCTGCGCGTCAAGAACGGCGCGAGAAACGATGTTCTCGGAAGCAATCAGCTCGATTTCATGCTGCTGGCGGTGCAGTTCATTGCCGATCGCGTCGAAAATATCGGCGTCTGAATCCGCAAGACTACGATTGAAAAAATCATGGATGAACTTGGGGGTGGCGGAAGTGTCTGTCATAGACATCGCGCTGTCCTTCTTGGCTGTAAACGATGGCCGCTTGATCTCTTGCTGACCACCGATTGAATGTACCCATGGGATGCTGGCGCCGAATTAGCATGAAGTGCGCCCTGAACCAAGAGCTAGCGCGACGTTGGGCTTCACAAAACCGACACGGATGCGCATTTCGGTGGGATAAAAGGAAACTTGAGGGAGTTTTGTGAGCTCTAAAGCAGGTGTCTGGAGCGAATGCGCGACACCAATCGGGTCAGACGATCCTGCCACGCCCGGTAAACAGGGGCTCAGGCTTCTCCTGCTCCAGTCTGCGCTTTAGCTTTCGAACAGCGAGGCTTTGGAGGTCATGCTGGGCCGCGTTCAGAGGGCCGATGACATAGACCTCTACACCGGTCTGGGCGTCCATTGCCGTGACGCGCACCTGGTTTCCGAACCGCTGAAATTCCAGGTACACCTCGCCGGCGACCGGATCGTCCTGCCCCATGTCTTGGACCTATCTGTGAGCTGCCATCAGACTGAACATTCAGGATAATGTCGAACAAGCCACGTGGCAATCACATTAGGCTTGCGACTTTAGCCGGCAGAGCCGCCATAAAGACCGTCACGGTTATAGATGTCATCGCGGAAATGAACGATGCCATCGGCGTTCGCCCAAGCGGTGATGTAGACCAAATACAGCGGGATCTGCGACTTCAGCTTAACATCCTCGCGCTCGCCCGTGCGGATGACGCCATCAACACGCGTGCGATCCCAGTCCGGCGTGGTCGACTGAAGCAACCATGTCACCAGTTCCTTGACGTTTTGAACGCGCACACAGCCGGACGAGTGGAAGCGATAGTCGCTGCCAAACAGCGTCTTGGACGGTGTATCGTGCAGATAGACCTGGTGGGTGTTGTGGAAGTTGATGCGCACGCTGCCGAGAGAGTTGATCTCACCAGGCTCCTGACGGAACTGATACTTTGTGGCTTCTTCCGTATTCCAGTCGATCTGCTGCCAGCTCAACTCATTGTCTTTCCAGTCGAGGATCTTGATCTTGTTGCGTGCAAGATACTCTGGATCTTCCTTCATCTTCGGGATCAGGTCCTTGCGAATGATGGAGACAGGCACTGTCCAGTAAGGGTTGAAGTTGAGCTCATAGATCTTGCTGTTGAGGATCGGAGTCTGACGGTCGATCTTTCCGACCACAGCAGTGTGGCGGGAGCGGACCATGCCGTTTTCGACAGCTTCAATTTCGGCAGCCGGAATGTTCACCATCACATAGCGGTCACCGAGGAAACCGGACATCGCACGCAGACGCACGAGGTTGGTTTCCAACTGGCGCAGGCGCACTTCAGCAGGAACGTTCAAGGCTGTTACTGTGGAATCACCCAGAACCCCGTCCGGCAACAAGCCATGACGCAGCTGGAATCGGCGCAAGGCCGCATCCACGTAAGAATCAAATGTACTGGTCAGGCCGGCCTGCTGCTCCAGATCACCGGACCCCATGAGCCGCTGGCGCAGTTCGACGACGCGTTTGTCTTTCGCACCAATGCGAATTGGGCGACCACCTGTGCTCACACGGCCCCATCCGCCGAACTGGACGATCCGCGAGTAGCGGTTGATAGCTGCGGCAACATAGTCCGCGCTTTCTGGTGCCAATGTAGGGCTGGAGGATTTCATCTCGCGCAGAGATTCCATCGTCGCGTCGAATTTGTCTTCCCATTCAACACGTTGACGATATTGCTTGAGCGCTTCCAGTGGAGAATCCTGCGCCATGGCACCGCTTGCAAAAACACCTTGAGCGACAGTTGCCATGAGCATGCCTCCCAAGAATGAGCGACGGCTGCAAATATCTTTGCTCGTACCTTCAACTTCAACTGTATCAGGAGCTGCGATAGGGGCTTGATCCAAGGTTGTCATCACTGTCAATTCACCATTAGCGAGAGCCATCAAGCTCTCCAGCATGTCATTATAGATGTCCATCAGACGCGTTTGTGCGATTCTCATCTACGTCACTAAGCGAACATAGTTAATGAAACAAGTTCGCGGCGACGATCGTTCGCGCGTTTGACTGCCATTATATGGGAATCAATGTGGTGAGAACATGTCTTATGTCACATCTTGGCGCATGAAGCGTAAATGGGGGACAAGACACTCGAACAATGACGCCTTGTTCAAGAAGAAACGACAACAGGCATATCAAACTCTATATAAGTTCACGCTAGTTGTTTGATTTTCCATAACAAAAAACGCCGCTTCTTTTTTGAAGCGACGTTTTTAAGACATCGGGATCTACCAAAAAACTTATAGCCGGTAGAGGATCTGGTCGGTCCAGAAGCGCTCCAGACGACGCAGCGACCGGTTCAAGGTCACAAAATCGTCAGCGCCAATTTCACCAACCTGTTCGACGGAAAGCATGTGGCGCTCGTAAAGATCGTTGACGATCTTTGCAACGGCAGCACCCTTTTCTGTCAGGGACACGCGAACCGAACGACGGTCCATGCGTGAACGCTGGTGGTGAATATAGCCGGTCTCAACCAGTTTCTTCAGATTGTAGGAAACGTTGGAGCCAAGATAGTAACCGCGCGTGCGAAGTTCGCCAGCGGTCAGCTCGGCATCCCCGATGTTGAACAACAACAGTGCCTGAACACTGTTCACATCGGATCGTCCCATACGATCAAACTCATCCTTGATTACATCAAGTAGTCGGCGATGCAATCGTTCAACCAGTGTCAATGCTTCGAGATAAAGCGGCTTGATATCCGTTTCCTCGTCGCTTGCTGACACTGCATCAACTGCCCTTGTAGCGGTGATCATGTTTGCGCCTCTTTAGTCCTGTTTAACGGCAAGCTTTTTGCCTGCCTTGATCACAACCATAGCGGCAGCTTTCTAAAATCCGCTTAAGAGACACGATGAATTATCAGTTAAAATACTAAGACACTTTCGTAAGCCTATGAAAGGTTTGATTAATCATACTCCCTCCAGAAAGCGGATGATGGCGGAGAAGTCCTCGTCTCCTTTGCCCTGCTGACAGAACAGGGAATAGAGCGCTGCGGCCTGTGCGCCCAGCGGTGTGGAGGCGTTGCTGGCTTGGGCTGCTTCCTGTGACAGTTTCAAATCCTTCAACATCATCGCGGCGGCGAAACCCGGCTTATAATCATTGTTGGCTGGCGAGGTCGGTAGAATATCCGGGACCGGGCAATAGGATGTTAGCGACCAGCACTGTCCGGACGATTTGGAGGATATGTCGTAGAGCTTTTGATCTTCCAGACCGAGCTTGTGCGCCAGGGCAAACGCCTCGCAAACACCGATCATGGAGATCCCGAGCAGCATGTTGTTGCAGATCTTGGCTGCCTGCCCCGTGCCTGCGCCACCTGCATGAACGATTGTCTTGCCCATGACCTGCAGGAATGGATCTGCCTTGGCAAAGGCCTCATCGGCCCCACCGACCATAAAGGTCAGGGTTCCAGCGGCTGCGCCGCCAACACCACCAGACACCGGCGCGTCGACCATCAACATGCCTTTTTCGACTGCGGCAGCGCTTACAAGGCGCGCGGTTTCCACATCAATGGTCGAGCTGTCGATCAGCAAGGTGCCCTGCTTCACGTTGGCAAGGATCCCATCGTCACCGAGATAGATCTCCCGAACATGACGTCCAGCCGGGAGCATGGTGACAATCACATCGGCATCTTTTGCAACTTCTGGAATAGATCCGGCCCGCGCACCTCCGACAGCTTCAAGAGCCTTCAAGGCATCATCGCTCAGGTCAAAGCCCGTTACCTGATGCCCCGCGGCAACCAGGTTGCTGGCCATCGGACCGCCCATGTTGCCCAATCCCACAAACCCAATCCGAGTCCCCATGTGTGATCCTCCCGTTTCGCGCTATGCGTTGCTTCATATTGTAATGACTGTCGACCTGCACAGTCGGTTGCATGGCGCAACCGCTCCTCCCTGGCAGGGTCAACTCAGGTTTCGCTCTCTGTCCATCATGTAAAGGATCAGGAGATAGATGCCGATGGTGAGAAAATAGAAAGCAATCTCATAAGGGCGACGACCGTAAATGTCTGCAAAGACAGTATGCATGACGATTTGGCTCGAAGCCCGGAACAGCCACATGACCGTCCCCCAGGAAACGGCCAGCCAAAGGCCGGTCGCAGCGACCAGATCCAATACGCCGAAGAAAACCGTCGCGCTTTGCCATTCAATCGGCATTTCCCAGAACCATAGCCCGCGCCAGGAAGAGATGCCGACAATGCGCGCCCAGTGGATCACACCGCCGCCGATCAACAGGATCGCCATGAAGCGCAAGTACCACACCAGCACATTGTTCCAGGGCAACCGGCTGTTCAAAAGTTCCTGAATACTGAAAAACATTGCTCAGCTTTCAAAGCTCAAAGGAAGGTCTCCGCCTTCCGGGATGTCAAAATAGGTCCTGATAACTGCAGGATCAATTTTCTCCAGCGTCTCCGGGCTCCATTTCGGATCATGGTCCTTGTCGACCAGAACAGCCCGCACACCTTCGTAAAAATCAGTTCGCCTGAGAATCGTATGCACCATACGGTATTCCATCCGCAGGCATTCGGCGAAATCAAGGTCCACACCCCGGCGCATTTGTTCATGGGTGAGCGATACACTGGTTGGAGACTTTTGCAAAAGCCCCTTTAAAGTGTCTTTTGCAAACTCATCGCTAGAAGCTTTCAAACGCTCCGTCACCTCCAGCGGACTGGCTGCGGAAAAGATCTCCTCAATGAGCTCTACGTGCTCCATGATCGGCGCGGCGCCCGGCTCACTGTGAAAGCGCGCCAGCGTCGCATCAATATCTTCGGAGGTCTCGAGCGCCAACGCGAGATCTTCGATCTGCTCATGAGAGGTCGTATGGGTCAAAAGCCCCGTCTTAAGGGCATCACCCTGGGTAAGCCGCCCAGAACTCATGGCGCAATAGGTGCCAATGTGATGTGGCATGCGCGCCAAAAAGTAGGTTGCGCCGACATCAGGGATCAGACCGATGGCCGTCTCGGGCATGGCAAAGAGTGTCTTTTCCGTTCCGACCCTGTGACTTCCATGAACGGAAATACCGGCACCGCCGCCCATGCAGATACCGTCAATCAAAGAGATATAGGGTTTTGGATAGGTCTTGATCTGGTAGTTGAGATGATACTCGTCGAAGAAGAACTTCTCGACGGCCGTATCGCCAGCCTTTTCGGCTTCATAAACCGCGCGCACATCGCCGCCCGCACAGAAGGCCTTCTCGCTGTTGCTGGTGACAACAGTATGATGAACGTCATCATCCTTTGCCCAAAGGGCCAGCTGTTCAGCCAGAATATCGACCATATTGGTGGTCAGAGCATTCAGGGCCTTGGGTCTGTTCAGGCGAACAAAACCTGCAACACCCCTCTTTTCAAAGAGAATTTCGTCGCTCAACGCTGCCTCCATCATTCTGCGCGATTAAGCCGTCCGTTGATCCAAAAGGCAACCGCCCTGAGATAAAAAACCAAGTGACAGGTTGGCACAGCTGAAAGCGCAGGCCTTGCTGCGCCGAAGTCTTTCCTTCAAACAGCAATTCGCACGCAGTCTCGGATCGCAATGGTTGGAGTGCGTGCAGCTTCATGATATGAGGCACAAACAACCGCCAGCCTTTAGCTTTTGTGATTACAAAAGACTGCAAGCCAAACCTCTCGAAATCGGGCAGCCGAAGCAAAATGTCGTCATCGAACAGCAAGCCATCTGTCACCTCAGAAACCCTTGATGAGATTCTTGGTCACAAGCGTCCTCGCCGTAATCGCCGCACAGACTGGTCGCGGCGTATGGTTCGCGAAAGCTCGCTGAGCGTCAATGACCTGATCTGGCCGATCTTTCTGGTGGATGGACAAGGCAAACGCGAGCCTGTGCCCTCAATGCCGCAGGTTGAGCGCCTGTCCGTTGATGAGGCGGTCCGCGATGCCGCGCTTGCCGAAAGCCTCGGTATTCCGGCCCTTGCACTGTTTCCCTACACAGATCCAACCCTTCGCGATGCGACAGGGTCGGAGGCCCTGAACCAGAACAACCTCGTCTGTCAGGCGTGCCGGGCCATCAAGGCCGAAGGTCTGAATATCGGATTGATCACGGATGTGGCTCTAGACCCCTACACCTCGCATGGCCACGATGGCCTGATGAGCGGCGAGGAAATTCTCAACGACGAGACTGTCGATCAACTGTGCATGCAGGCCCTGACGCAAGTGGACGCCGGTGCAGACGTGATTGCACCGTCCGACATGATGGATGGCCGCGTTGGCGCAATTCGCAAGAGCCTTGACGAGAATGGTCACCGCAACACCCAGATCATGGCCTATTCGGCCAAATATGCCTCTTCTTTCTATGGGCCCTTCCGCGACGCCGTTGGAACCAACTCGACTTTGATTGGCGACAAGCGCACCTATCAGATGGATTATGCCAACAGCGCTGAGGCTCTGCGGGAAGTCGAAATGGACCTGAATGAAGGTGCAGACATGGTGATGGTCAAGCCCGGCCTGCCTTATCTGGACATCATCTGCCGCATCAAGGACACCTTCCAGATGCCGACCTTCGCCTATCAGGTCTCAGGCGAGTTCGCGATGATCGAGGCAGCTGCGGCAAACGGCTGGATCGACGGGGAACGTGCGATGCTTGAAAGCCTGATGGCCTTCAAGCGCGCTGGCTGCGATGGCGTCCTGACGTATTTCGCGCCGCGCGTCGCCAAGCTCCTGACGAGCCAGGCATGACAAAGGTCGACCGTTTTTCCGACCCTGCACAGATTACTCTGAAAGGCGTTCAAGCTGCCGCAGAGTTGATCCGCGGAGCTGTTCTACAGACCCCGTGCCTGCCGGCTCCAAAGCTGTCGCTCCTGACAGGCGCCGATGTCTACGTCAAATACGAGAACATGCAGGTCACCGGCGCGTTCAAGGAACGTGGCGCGCTGGTCAAGCTCGACAGTCTCACACCTGAAGAACGCAAGCGCGGTGTCATCGCCGTCTCTGCCGGCAATCATGCGCAGGGCGTTGCCTATCATGCCGGACGACTGGGTATCCCGGCCACCATCGTCATGCCGGTGCTCACCCCCTTCGTCAAGATTTCCGCCACACGCGCTTTCGGCGCCGAAGTGGTTCTTGCAGGCAATACGCTGGCTGAAGCCAAGGCAGAAGCGGACCGTTTGGCCAACGAACGGGCCCTTGTTTGGGTTCACCCCTACGATGACAAGCATGTCATTCATGGCCAGGGCACCATCGGCTTGGAAATGCTGGAAGCGCAGCCGGACCTTGATGTCCTGATCGTTCCTGTCGGTGGCGGCGGGCTGATTGCCGGTATCGCTGTTGCCGCCAAAGCCATCAAACCGGATATTGAAGTTATCGGTGTTGAGACCGTGCTTTACCCTGGAATGTGGGGTGCACTGAAAGGAAAGGAAGTGCGCTGCGAAGGGGCAACGATTGCCGAAGGCATCGCAGTTCGAGACATCGGCCTTTTGACCCAGGAAGTCGTCAAAACGCATGTCGATGACATTATTCTTGCGACCGAGAGCACCCTGGAACAGGCCATCAACGCCTATCTCACGCAACTGCGCACCATTGCGGAAGGTGCCGGTGCTGCCGGGTTGGCTGGGTTGCTGACGGACCCAAAGAGATTTTCAGGCAAAAAAGTCGGCCTGGTGCTTTGCGGGGGCAACATTGACCCGCGTTTGTTGTCAAAAATCGTTGTGCGGGAGCTTGCCCGCGACGGAAAGCTCGTCTCGATACGCATTGATACGCCGGACCGTCCAGGCGTTCTGGGGGAAATCGCCACCGTAATTGGCGACCTGCAAGGCAATGTGGTTGACGTGGCGCATCACAGATTGTTCCTCAATGTGCCTGCCAAAGGCGCAACGCTCGATGTCTCCTTCGAGGCCTTTGACCGAGCTCATGGCGAGGAAATCGTCTCAGCCCTGCGCGAGCGCGACTTCACCGTCCGCCATCTTGAGATCAGCGAGCGGATCGACTGATCCGCTCTACAAAGATAGGTTCATCTTGCAAATCAGACGTTGAACTGCCCCCGGCGCGCCCCATATGAGAGAAACAACTATACAACTGGGCGGAAGATACTTCGGGGCTTAGGGATGAATACCAGCGAAATGACAAATCAGACGATACCAAGCGATCCTTTTGACGCCTTCGATCGGCCGGACCTTTACGAAGGTCTGCGCTCGAAACGGATCTTTGCGTTTCTGATTGATGCGATTGCCGTTGCCATTTTGACCTTTGGCGCCGGCGTCCTGGTGTTCTTCCTGGGGATCTTCACCTTGGGCCTTGCGTGGTTGCTCTATGCGTTTTTGGCACCCGCTGTGGCGCTGCTCTATACGTTCTTCACGTTGGGCGGTCCGGATGCGGCAACGCCTGGAATGCGAGCCATGGGTCTTGAAATGCGCGTGTGGCACGGTGCCAAGCCCTACGGCCTTCTGGCAGCCATGCATGTGCTGTTCTTCTGGTTTTCCTTCACACTGCTGACGCCCCTTGTGCTTCTGGTATCGCTGTTTTCAGGCAAAAAACGGCTGCTGCATGATATCGTGCTTGGCGTTGTCGTGATGAACAGTCGCGCCCTGCACAGATAAAACGCGGACTCTCTTTTCGGGGGCAAACACCGTTGCACATGCGTTATTACGCTTTGCTCTTGCGGCTATCCCTGCTCTAATGTCGACCTATCCAGGTTTGGCTAAACAGGATCCCGAATGCAGTCTTTTGACCTGCCCATGGTACTCACTTTCGTGGTCCTTTTGACCACGGTTGTGCTCTACGCTACCGAACGTTATTCCATCGAGAGTATTGCGCTCGGCTCAGTTGTTGCGTTTCTGGCAATTTTTACGGCCTTCCCGGTCACAACTTCTGCCGGACCGGTTACGCCATCGGACTTCCTCCAGGGATTTGCAAACCCGGCTCTCTTGACCGTTATCTGCCTCTTGATCATCGGTCAGGGGCTTTTCCAGACCGATGCGCTCGAAAAGCCGGCCGTGCTCCTGATGAAATGGAGCCGCGGGAAAACTGAAATCGCAATCGTATTTGTCTTGATTATCGTGGCTTGCCTGAGCGCCTTTCTCAACAACACGCCGGTTGTCGTGATGTCTCTGCCGCTTCTGAGCGCACTTGCAGCAACGCGCGGAAAATCCCCTGCCCGCGTTCTGATGCCGCTGTCGTTCATCGCCATTCTTGGCGGCATGACGACCTTGATTGGCTCATCAACCAACCTGCTTGTGGCGAATTTCGCAGCACAAACATCCGACCTGAAGCTCGGTTTCTTTGGCGTGACACCAATGGGTCTGGTGCTGGCAGGTGTGGGCGCATTTTATGTCCTCTTCATCATGCCCTACCTGTTGCGCCCTCGCAAAACGATGGCCGAAGAGATCCAGGTGGTCTCGGGCAAGCAGTTCATTGCCCAGATCGACGTGACTTATGGCCATCCGCTTGTTGGCGTTGAATCTGTATCCGGCATGTTTCCGGCCCTTAAGGACATGACGGTACGGCTGGTCCAACGCCGAGAAGAACCGCTGTTACCGCCATTTGAAAATGTCGTTCTAAAACCGGGTGATACGGTGATTGTTGCGGCCACCCGCAACGCGCTTGCCAATGCCCTTTCCAGCCGCAAACCTTTGATGGATGCGGATTCTCCGGGTTCTGAAGAACAAACCGAGGCGCTGAGCGCCAACGATGGCAGCATGACACTTGCGGAAGTGGTCGTCGCGCCAGCGTCCCGCATGATGGGACGCACGCTTTCACAGTCCGGCTTTCATACGGAGACGGAATGCGTTGTGATGGGCATTCAACGTCGAAGCCGAATGCCGCGCATGGCGATGAGCGACATTCGTCTGGAAGCTGGCGACGTTCTTCTGGTGGCAGGAACCGAAGAACAGATTTCGAATTTGCGCGGCAACCGCGATGTCCTGCTGCTCGACTGGTCGGCCGCGGAACTGCCACGCCGCCGCTATGCCCCGCGCGCGTTGCTGATCTTTGGCGCCGTCGTCGCACTGGCCGCCTTCAGCATATTGCCGATTGTCGTGGCTGCTGTTGGCGGAACCTTTGCCATGCTCGCATCTGGCTGTTTGAACGTGCGGCAGGCCCTGCGAGCAATTGATAGCCGTATTTTCATGTTGGTTGGCGCATCGCTGGCCGGTGCTGTGGCCCTGGAGACAACTGGCGGCGCGTCGTTTATTGCAAATGGTCTTGTCCAGCTGTTTGAAGGCGCCAGCCCTTCGATCATCCTGTCGGTGTTCTTCTTCATCGTGATGGTTCTGACGAACTTCCTGTCCAACAATGCCGCTGCGGTGCTGTTCACACCCATCGCACTGGATATATCGAACCAGATCGGCGTTCCGGCTGAAGTTTTTGTCGTGGCGCTCATATTTGCGGCGAACTGTTCGTTCGCGACACCGGTCGGATATCAAACAAACTTGATTGTCATGGGGCCGGGCCACTACCGGTTTTCCGACTTTTTGATCGCCGGAACCCCGCTTGCAATAATACTATGGTTGACCTTTTCATTGATCGCTCCATGGTATTATGGCTTGTAACGCATCAGCCATGAGGAACCTTGTCGGTGACGCGGCACACTATTTCGCATCCCCAGTTCTACCTGACCGCTCCTGCTCCCTGCCCTTACCTGGATGGACTTTATGAGCGGAAGGTCTTCACGCATCTGACCGGGCTGCATGCGCCTGCGCTCAATGACGTGTTGACCCAGAGCGGCTTCCGGCGAAGCCAGAACATTGCCTATCGCCCTGCCTGCGAGAATTGCCGCGCCTGCGTTTCCATCCGCGTCCGCGTTCAGGAGTTCCAATGGACAAAGTCGTTCAAACGCATCTGGGAGAAGGGAAAAGACCTCGTTGGAGCGCGTTTCCCAGCTTCTCCATCGGCAGAACAGTATGATCTGTTCCGTGACTATCTGGAGACGCGCCACGATGATGGCGGCATGGCCGATATGAGCATGCTGGACTATGCCATGATGGTGGAAGATACCCATGTGGACACAATGGTGGTCGAGTACCGACGTCGCGGCCCGGACAGCTTTCTCACAGGCACAGGCGAAGGCCCATTGCTTGCAACCGCACTGACTGATCAGCTCGCCGACGGCCTTTCGATGGTCTACTCGTTTTATGATCCGGAAGTGAAGGGCCTCAGCCTGGGAACCTACATGATACTTGATCATATCGAGCGGGCACGGCAAATGGGTCTGCCATACGTCTATCTGGGCTATTGGGTCGAGGGATCGCCGAAGATGACCTACAAGGCGCGCTTCAAGCCTCAAGAGCATCTGATGCCTGATGGCTGGACACGCCCCGACAACACCTAGGCTTCACCGAAGATCCGGTCTGCTCGTGAGAACCGGCGTTATTGAGGTGGAATATGAGTTCTGATCTGCTCAAAAACAGCCCTGAACATCTCGCTCGTCAAGCGTCCCGTATTCGTATTGTAGCGTGAGCAGTGATAGCTGTCGAAAAGCGTCAGATCCCGAACACCAAGCTCATGTCTGGCGTTATGCGAAAACGGAAACGATGCCTTTCTCAGCTCCAGCGCCGCCAGGAAGGTCTCGTGGGCAATACGTCCAAGCGCCAGGACGGCCCGAACCTGAGGATTGGCATCCAGCGTCGACAGCAAAAAAGGACGACAGGTCTTGATTTCAGGCCCGGTCGGCTTGTTTTGGGGTGGCAGGCAGCGCACGGCGTTGGTGATCATTGCGTCGCGCAACTGCAGACCATCGTCCGGCCGCGCTTGATAGCGACCTTCAGCGAATCCGAAATCGCCCATCGTTTCATACAGCAAATCGCCTGCATAATCGCCGGTGAACGGACGACCTGTGCGGTTGGCCCCCTTCATGCCGGGTGCAAGCCCGACAATCAACAGACGCGGCGCGCTGGAAGTAAATGAAGGGACTGGTGCATTGAACCAGTCAGGCTGCTCGACACTCAGCCCGTCACGAAACGCGACGAGCCGAGGGCATAATTGGCAATCAGCCGGAGGATCGACTGGTACAGTCTTAGACATGAACGTCTCAATAATCGTCGTCGTCGTCATCCATTTCGTGCATTGGACGCGCGGGACGTTCTGAAGGGTCGCGACCAATCTTGTCTGCCAGTGTCGACAAATCAATAAAGTGGTCGGCCTGACGACGCAGGTCATCAGCGATCATGGGCGGCTGGGTTTTCAAGGTGGAAACGACGCTGACCTTGCGGCCCTTGCGCTGGAGCGCTTCAACAAGCGACCGGAAATCGCCATCACCGGAAAACAAAACAATGTGATCGACGGTATCAACGATCTGCATCGCATCTACAGCCAACTCAATATCCATATTGCCCTTTACTTTGCGGCGACCTGCAGAGTCGACAAATTCCTTCACCGGTTTGGTGATGACCTTATAGCCATTGTAATCAAGCCAATCGATCAGCGGGCGGATGGAAGAATATTCCTGATCTTCAATGAGGGCGGTATAGTAATAGGCACGAAGCATATAGGCTTGTCCCTGAAACTCACGTAGCAAACGCTTGTAGTCGATATCAAAGCCAATGGCCTTTGCCGTCGAATAAAGATTTGCACCGTCAATGAATAAAGCTACTTTTTCACGTGCATCAAACATCCTCTACGGAACCTTTCTTATTATTTACGTAATTTTCCCGATCTTCGCCTAGATCAGTGATGGGGCTATTAATTCGGCCGGCTTTTCAATGCCTAAATCAGAAAAATTACTACCTAAAATAGATCAAACTCGCAGGTTTTCAACCAAACCTATTACTGAACACACGAGTTTCAATCGGTATAGATGGCAATTACACCACCTATACGCTATTATGCAATGATAAAGCCTTGCGGACAACGTTTGATAAACGTGTTTTATCCGTTCAGACAATGGCTCATTCCCGCATTGAAAGACTTGCGTTCACTGGCCATGATCATTATACGCTGAGAACTGAGTATTTTCTAATCTGAATGGAGACGTCGTATGGCGCGTGTGACCGTCGAAGACTGTATCGACAAGGTCGAGAACCGATTTGAGCTTGTTCTTCTGGCAGCTCATCGCGCTCGCATGATCTCAAGCGGTTCGCCGCTGACCCTTGACCGGGACAACGACAAGAACCCTGTTGTTGCTCTTCGCGAGATCGCCGAGCAGACCGTTAGCCCGGAAGACATGAAAGAAGACCTGATCCACTCGCTGCAGAAATTTGTGGAAGTGGACGAGCCGGAAGCTGAAGCCGTGCCGATGGTTGCATCCCTGCCAGGTACGCAGGCTGGTGGACAGGCGAGCACTTCTGATGATGGTGCGGTTGAATTTGACCGTATGTCGGAAGAAGATCTTCTTCGCGGCCTTGAAGGTCTGGTGCCGCCAGAGCGTTCTGACGACATCTGATCCCGGCGCATTCCATTCATGGGCGGCCACCAGGCCGTCCATATTGGTCTTGAGAGCTTAGCTTCTCATTTTTCCAGCGGCTATCATGTGAGTCCAAACCGGCCATGATGCGCCAATATGAACTTCTAGAGCGGGTTACCCGCTACAATCCAGAAGCTGACGAAGGCCTTCTCAACAAGGCTTATGTCTATGCCATGCAAAAACATGGCTCCCAGATGCGCGCATCTGGCGACCCCTATTTCTCACATCCCCTGGAAGTTGCCGCCATCCTGACCAACATGCGTTTGGATGACGCCACCATTGCAGTTGCCCTGCTGCATGACACCATCGAAGACACCGACGCAACGCGCGCCGAAATCGATACGTTGTTTGGTGAGGAAATCGGTAAGCTCGTCGAAGGCCTGACCAAGATCAAGCGCCTTGACCTCGTCTCCCAAAAAGCGAAGCAGGCTGAGAACTTCCGCAAACTGCTGTTGGCGATTGCCGATGACGTCCGCGTCCTGCTGGTCAAATTGGCGGACCGTCTGCACAACATGCGCACGCTCGATCACATGCCTGAGCACAAGCGCGGGCGGATCGCAGAAGAGACGATGGAGATCTATGCCCCTCTGGCCGGCAGGATGGGGATGCAGGACATGCGCGAAGAGCTGGAAAACCTGTCCTTCCGCACCTTGCACGCCGAGGCGTATGAGACGATCACCGAGCGTCTGACAACCTTGCGTACCGACAATGCCGAGCTCATCGTGCAGATCGAGCAAACACTGACTGAGCGCCTGCAAGAACGTGGCATGGCAGCTGTGGTCAAAGGGCGTGAAAAGCGGCCCTATTCAATCTTTCGCAAGATGCAGCGTAAGGCCATCGGCTTTGAACAGCTGTCTGACATTTATGGCTTCCGCGTGACCGTGGGAACGGTTGAGGCCTGCTATCGGGTTTTGGGCATCATCCATACCGCTTGGCCAACAGTTCCCGGCCGGTTCAAGGATTATATCTCCACGCCGAAGCAGAATGACTATCAATCCATCCATACAACAATCGTCGGGCCCTCCCGGCAACGTGTGGAGCTGCAAATCCGGACCATTTCCATGGACCGTGTGGCCGAACTCGGAATTGCGGCGCACGCGCTCTACAAGGACGGCCTGACGGGTGGGCGTAACATTGCGCGCCATACGGACGATTCCAAGGCCTACGAATGGCTGCGCCGGACAATCGACCTCCTGTCTGAAGGCGACACACCGGAAGAGTTTCTGGAAAACACCAAACTCGAGTTGTTCCACGATCAGGTCTTTTGCTTCACGCCGAAGGGCCGCCTGATTGCGCTGCCGAGCCGCGCCACCCCGATCGATTTTGCCTATGCGGTGCACACCGATGTCGGCAACACCTGCGTCGGCTGCAAGGTCAATGGTCAGATCGTTCCCCTGGTCACCGAATTGCACAATGGCGACGAAGTCGAGATCATTCGCTCCCAGGCGCAAACCCCGCCGCCTGCATGGGAAAACATTGCGATTACCGGCAAGGCCCGCGCTGCCATTCGGCGCTCGACACGTGAAACGGTGCGCAAGCAATATCTGGCGCTCGGCGAACACGTTCTGAAGCGGGCGCTGGATCGGGCCAGCAAAAGCTATTCGGAAGAAGCACTGAAAGCCTGTGCCGTTCACTTCCAGAAAACTGGTGCGTCAGATCTTCTGGAAGCCATTGGGCATGGTGAGCTCAGCGCGCAGGATGTGATCAAGCAGCTTTATCCCGACTATCAGGACGAGCGCGCCGCCCATAATGTCATTATTCCCGGGGAAGGCTGGTTTGGCTTGCAACAGGGGCACGGGCTCAAATTCCGCATCCCTGCCGGCGCCCATTTGTCGTTGGCCAAGAGTGAAGCTGACTCAGAAGATGAGGGCGATGTTGATTCGACCGCCCTGTTGATCCGTGGGCTGAACGGCAATGTGGCTGTCAACTTTGCCAAGGAAGGCGGCGCGGTTCCTGGCGACAGGATCGTCGGCATCCTGACGCCCTCAGAAGGCGTGACGATCTATCCGATCCAGTCGCCTGCGCTGAAAGACTTCGAAGACCAGACTGATCGCTGGATCGATGTGCGTTGGGATATTGAAGCGGACAACTCGGACCGCTTCCCTGCCCGCATCATTATCCATGCCATCAATACGCCGGGCTCACTGGCCGCGATTGCGCAGGTGATCGGCGAGCAGAATGGCAACATCGACAATGTGAAGATGCTTCGCCGTTCGCCCGACTTCCACGAGATGGTGATCGACCTTGAAGTCTGGGACCTGAAGCACCTGAACAGGATCATCAATATGTTGCGAGACAGGCCAACTGTGTCGAGTGTCGTGCGTGTGAACGGTTAACGCTCTCTTCAACACGTTTCTCAATTCATAGAGATGTCACAGGATAAACATAAAAGAGGCATCTTTAGATTGGATGCACTTAACAGAAATTTCGCCCCTCCGTGCAAGGCTGTTACTTGAGTTTCCGCTAAATCAACGTGGACACTCAAAACAGCGCTTGTACCAGACTTGAATAAGTGCGACCCAGCGACAACTAACTTGCGACGCAAGGAACTCGAGCTTCAATGCTGTTTCGACGTAGAAATAGACAATCTAATATTCAGCGCCTCAGAGTAGCTGTCTGGCCGCGCCACAGCTGGTTGCGTTCGACGCGCTACTATAGCAAGCGCGTGCTTCGCTTGTCTGCGACACCTCACGCGATTGCGATCGGGTTTGCCGTTGGCGCCTTTACATCGTTCACGCCCCTGCTCGGCTTCCATTTCCTGATTTCATTTGCCATTGCCTACATCCTGGGCGGCAACATCATTGCGGCTGCACTCGGCACCTCGGTTGGCAATCCGATCACCTTTCCTTTTATCTGGGCGTCGACCTTCAAGCTCGGAAACTTCATTTTGGAAGGCAAGCATCGGCATATTGAAGAAGAACTTTCCGATCCTTTCCACCCCCACATTCTGAATCAGTCCTTCGACACGTTCTTCCCCGTGATCAAACCGATGCTGGTCGGGGCGGTTCCCTTGGGATTGATTACAGGCGTCATCAGCTATTTCATCGTCTGGAAGAGCGTAGAAGTCTACCAACGCCAGCGTCGCCATTCTCTCGCCCAAAAGCGCGAGCAGTCTCCGCTACGCAACCGGCAAGATCATGATCTTGCCTGATGCTTGAGTATTGAATCAGGCCCTCCTCCCGACTTGTGCGAAATAGCCGCAGTCCCCACATTGCCACTACCGAGCGGAAGCGATAAGAGTTGCCTGGCATTATTTACGCCATGAGGCTTTGGCTCATGGCTGCAAGTTAAGGATTGAATGAGCGTGGCAGACAAAAGCAAAGAAAAGCGCGGCGAAGCCTATGAGACTGTGAAAATCGTCGTCCAGGCGCTCGTGCTGGCTCTGATTGTTCGAACGTTTCTGTTTCAGCCCTTCAGCATTCCTTCAGGCTCAATGAAAGACACCTTGTTGATCGGTGACTACCTGTTTGTCTCCAAGTTCAGCTACGGTTATTCCAGATACTCGTTCCCATTTGGTCTTGCGCCGATTTCCGGCCGCATCATGGGGTCAGAGCCAGAACGCGGTGATGTTGCCGTATTCAAACTGCCAAAAGACAATTCAACAGATTACATCAAGCGCATCATTGGCCTTCCCGGTGACCGCATTCAGATGATCGATGGTGTTCTTTACATCAACGACGAGGCTGTGAAGCGCGAGCGGATCGATGATTACATCGAGAGCAGCGACTATGGCGTGCGTCGTGTTGCGCGCTATCGCGAGACCCTGCCAAACGGCGTTTCTTACGATACGCTCGACCTGACCGAACAGGGCATGCTGGATAACACACGCGTTTACGAAGTCCCGGAAGGCCACTTCTTTGCCATGGGTGATAACCGTGACAACTCGCAGGACAGCCGCGTCCTCTCAGCTGTAGGCTACGTTCCCTTTGAGAACCTGGTTGGACGTGCAGAGATCCTGTTCTTCTCGGTTGAACCTAATGACAGTGGATGGAAGGTCTGGGAAAAACTTGGACATATCCGCTGGGAACGTCTGTTCCGCACGCTTTAACCTGTCACATATGACCAAGGACATGTTTCATGGCGCTTGAAGAGCCCCAAAAGGCATTCCACGCACTGTCAAAGCGGCTCGAGCATGATTTTGCCGATCCGTCGTTGTTGAAGATTGCCCTGACACATGCCAGCGCACTGGAGCCGTCGGAGAGCGTTGCCGAGAGCTATCAGCGATTCGAGTTTCTCGGTGATCGCGTTCTCGGCCTGGTAACGGCGACGATGCTGCATAAGCATTTTCCGCGCGCTGACGAGGGCGAGCTTGCGCGACGCTTCAACCAGCTGGTCAAGCGGGAGACCTGCACCGAAGTTGCCCTGGAGCTCAAGGTCGGAGACGCGATGCGTATCGGCCAGAGTGAAGCACAGACTGGAGGCCGCAAGAAGGCCGCGCTTTTGGCAGATATGTGCGAATCCATCATCGCCGCGATTTATCTTGATGGCGGCTATGCGGCTGCGGAAAAATTTGTGCAACGCCTTTGGGAGCCGCGCATGCTATCGTGGACGGGCCCCTTGCGCGATGCCAAGACAACTTTGCAGGAATGGGCGCAGTCCAAAGGATTGCCGACCCCGCACTACGAGGTTGTCTCACGCGACGGTCCAGACCACGCCCCCGTCTTCGTTGTCGGCGTTGACGTCAAGGGCATGAAGACCGGAACGGGCAAAGGCGGGTCAAAGCGCATTGCAGAACAAAACGCGGCTGAGGCCGTTTTGCGCCATGAAGGCGTGTGGAACGAATAGGAAACCCTTTGAGCACTGAAAACGATACGCCGGACGACAACGCTGAAGACGATTTTCCTGCGAAAGCACCCCGCTTTGACATTCCGCTTCCCGGACCCTTGGACGCTTCTATGCCGGAAGGCACAAAGGCTGGCTTCATTGCGCTGATCGGTGCACCGAACGCTGGAAAGTCAACGTTGATCAACCAATTGGTCGGAACGAAAGTCTCCATCGTTACCCATAAGGTCCAGACCACACGGGCCGTCGTGCGCGGAATCGCGATGCATGACAAGTCCCAGCTGATCTTCGTGGACACGCCCGGCATCTTCAAGCCGAAGCGCCGGCTGGACCGCGCAATGGTCGATACTGCCTGGGGCGGTGCTCGGGAAGCCGATGTCATCGCACTGCTCATTGATGCCCGCAAAGGTATAGATGAAGAAACAGAGAGCATTCTGGAGCGTTTAAAGGATATCCAGACCCCAAAGGTCCTCATCCTGAACAAGATCGATGTCACAAAGCGTGACAAGCTTCTTGACCTTGCCCAGAAAGCCAATGAACTGATCCGTTTCGACGAAACCTTCATGGTGTCGGCTCTGAGTGGCGACGGGGTTCAGTCGATCCTCGACTATATTTCTGAACGCGTGCCAGACAGTCCCTGGCTCTACCCTGAAGATCAGCCATCCGATCTGCCTTTGCGCATTCTGGCTGCGGAGATTACCCGCGAGAAGCTGTTTGAGCGCCTGCATCAGGAGCTGCCTTACATCTCGACGGTCGAAACAGAAGACTGGCAGGAGAAGAAAGACGGCTCTGTTCGTATCGAACAGACCATTTATGTGGAACGCGATAGTCAGAAAAGCATCGTGCTTGGAAAGCGCGGTCAGGCAATCAAATCCATTTCACAAGCTGCACGCGAAGAACTGGCCGAGATCATCGACACCAAGGTTCATCTCTTCCTGTTTGTGAAAGTGCGCGAGAACTGGGCCGACGATCCGGAACGGTACCGGGAGATGGGTCTCGAATTTCCAAAGTAGTTCGCAGTGCTTGCCCTTATGCTTCAAGAATCTGCTAGGTTTTTGAGATGGAATGGAGCGCGAAGGGCATTGTACTGAGTGTCCGCAAACACAGCGAACGAGATGTGATTTTGGAGGTGATGACCGACACGCGCGGCCGTCACCTTGGCCTTGTGCGCGGTGGCCGTTCCAAGCGTTTGCAGCCGTTTCTTCAACCAGGCAATGAACTGGACCTGACGTGGCGTGCCCGTTTGATAGAGCATTTGGGTGTTTTCTCGCTTGAGCCCGGAAAGCTGAACGCGGCAGATTATCTCTCCAACGCCTTCGCCCTCCACGCTCTTCAACACATCTGTGGTCTTTTACGTCTTCTACCGGAACGGCAGGAACACCCAAGACTGTTTTCAGCCCTCAACGTTCTTTTGGAGCATTTGAACGAGGCCTCGATCGCGGCCCCCTTGATCATCAAGTTTGAGCTGGAAACCTTGCGCGAACTGGGTTTCGGGCTCGATCTTGAAAGCTGCGCGGCCACCGGGATCACCCATGATCTGGGCTATGTATCGCCGAAGTCCGGACGCGCGGTCAGCCGTGATGCAGGACGTCCCTATCATGATAAGCTGTTCACCTTGCCACCGTTTCTGGCCGATGGGGAGCGGCAGCCTGGCAGTGAAATCACCTTCGATGATCTGAAGAATGGATTCCTGATAACAAGTTTCTTCCTCAATGCCCGCGTTCTCGAACCTCGTGAGCTTGAAGGAACATTGTCACGCGAGAACCTGCTCGCGAGCCTGGAGAAAGGCTACAGGGCTGCCTTTCCATGGAATTTTGCATCGACGGAGTCCTAGATCCATGCAAAACGGGGAAAACAAGCCAATTTCACCCAGCAATCCCCTCACCTGATTGTACTCCACGCGTAGACGCGATACTCCAAGATCCATGGGTAATGAGCTGATTCCATCCGACGGTATTGAAGGCATCGATTTGCAAGAAGCGCTTGAAGAGCGCTATCTCGCCTATGCTCTTTCAACAATCATGCACCGAGCGCTGCCTGATGTGCGCGATGGGCTTAAGCCTGTCCACCGTCGCCTGCTGTATGCGATGCGCCTTTTGAAGCTGGACCCGAGCGCCGGTTTCAAGAAATGTGCGCGTGTTGTCGGTGATGTGATTGGTAAGTATCACCCCCATGGTGACCAGGCCGTCTATGATGCCCTCGTCCGCCTTGCTCAGGACTTTGCGCAGCGCTACACGCTGATCGACGGTCAGGGTAACTTCGGCAACATCGA
>JABXHV010000091.1 GCA_013373445.1 Paracoccaceae bacterium
AACGTGTTCTACACCGGCGCTGCTCCAAACACTCAGGCTATCCCTGCTGTTGACTACCTGATGAGCGAAGAAGGTGGTTCGGTTGAGCGTTGGGTTCTGGCCGGTACCGACTATGTCTACCCGCGCACAACCAACAAGATCCTTGAAGCTTACCTGAAGTCGAAGGGTGTTGCTGAAGAAGACATCATGATCAACTACACGCCTTTCGGTCACTCCGATTGGCAGACGATCGTGTCTGACATCAAGACGTTCGGTTCAGCTGGCAAGAAGACCGCTGTGGTCTCCACCATCAACGGCGATGCAAACGTTCCTTTCTACAAAGAACTCGGCAACGCTGGCATCAAGGCTGAAGACATCCCAGTTGTTGCATTCTCCGTTGGTGAAGAAGAGCTGGCTGGTCTGGACACTGGTCCACTCGTTGGTCACCTGGCTGCCTGGAACTACTTCCAGTCTGCTGATACCGATGCCAACGCCGAGTTCATCGAAACATGGCAGGCATTCACCGGTGACCCTGAGCGCGTAACAAACGATCCAATGGAAGCAAGCTACATCGGTTTCAACATGTGGGTTGAAGCTGTTGAGAAGGCCGGTACCACAGACGCTGATGCGGTCATCGACAGCATCGTTGGTGTCTCCGTTCCAAACCTGACGGGTGGCTACTCGGCAATGATGCCAAACCACCACATCACGAAACCGGTTCTGATTGGCGAAATCCAGGAAGACGGTCAGTTTGAAACTGTCTGGGAAACTTCCGGCCTTGTTGGCGGCGACGCCTGGTCTGATTACCTGGAAGGTTCCAAGGATCTGATCGCGGATTGGCGCGCACCAATGTCTTGCGGCAACTTCAATGTGAAGACCGGCAAGTGTGGCGGCTCTGAAGGCTAATCACTGAAACATTGCGGGGAGGCTGCTTTTCAGGTGGCCTCCCTATCTTCATCTTGACCCTGGTTTGATCATCAAAAGGGCAGGATGGGTTTCTCAAGCGGCACCCGTTTGCCGGGTCTGCTTGAAAAGCCCTTCTTGAAAGATGGGCCGCGAATTCTGGGCAGGGGATGGCTTTCTGGCGATCCTTTGCACAGGTCCTCGGAATGAGGGCGGTGTAAACGTCGAAAGCCGGTGGTTCATGTCCTTCTTCAAATCTTTTCTAGTTCTGATTTGCCTCACCTTTGGTTTTGCTTCCGTTGCCGCGGCGCAGGAGGATATTGAAAGCCTTCGGCCGTTGGTGAATGCACTTGCCAAGGGCAAGTTCAAGGAAACCGAAAAACAGATTGGCGCCTTGGCGGCGACCGGGAATTCGGCGGTTGCTCCCGCGCTGGAAGCTCTCGGAGATGGCGATCTTTATGCTCGTAAGTCTGACGGTGTTGTCTTTATCGCCAAAAAGGCTGGCAAAGGTTACGCGCTGACCGATCCTCTAACGCTTGAGGACGCCGGTGAGGTAGGACGCCGCGCAGTCTCCAAGATCAAGGTCAACAACGGTTTGCGCCGCGTCATCCGTTCAGCCCTGGGGTCTTTGACCTTGCAGTCTGCCGATCCCGAGGTGCGGAAAACCGCTGCGGAGGCGATCTTCAAGGCAAAGGACCCGGATGGCATCGAGGCGCTGGATGGCGCGCTTGCCAAGGAAACGGACGACGGTGTGCGGTTGGTGATGGAGCAGGCGCGTGCTGCAGCCGTGCTTGCCTCCGATATGAGCCTTGAGGTCAAGACAGCCGCGATTGAAGTTCTTGAAACCATGGGCAACCGGGATGCGTTGTCTGTGATTGTCGGTGTTCAAAATGCCTCTGAGGGCGAGCTCAAGCAGGTTGCAGACGATGCGGTGCGCCGGATCAAGAAGAACCTGGCGATGTGGGACAATGCCCAGAACATCTGGTACGGGTTGTCGCTTGGTTCTGTGCTGCTTCTTGCAGCGATCGGTCTTGCCATCACCTTCGGCGTGATGGGTGTCATCAACATGGCCCATGGCGAAATGGTCATGATCGGAGCCTATGTCACCTTTGTTGTGCAGGAGATCATTCGGTCTTCTGCTCCCTGGCTTTTTGAATATTCATTGCTGATTGCTTTGCCCCTGGCATTCATTGTCTCGGGATCAATCGGCATTGCGATTGAGCGGGGCATCATCCGCTGGCTCTATGGTCGTCCGCTGGAGACACTGCTGGCAACCTGGGGGCTGTCCTTGATGTTGCAGCAGGCGGTGCGTTCTATTTTCGGACCGACCAACCAGGAAGTCGGAAATCCTGACTGGATGTCCGGTGCGTTCGAGCTCGGTCAGCTGACGATCACCTATAACCGGATGTGGATTATCGTGTTCTCGCTTCTGGTGTTTGCCGGTCTGATGCTTGTCCTGAAGAAGACGCCGTTCGGATTGTTTACCCGCGCGGTGACCCAGAACCGCCGCATGGCGGCCTCCATGGGCATTCGCACACCCTGGATCGATGCCTTCACCTTTGGTCTGGGCTCGGGGATTGCCGGGATCGCTGGAGTGGCGTTGTCGCAGATCGACAACGTGTCGCCGAACCTTGGACAGGGCTATATCATCGACAGTTTCATGGTCGTTGTGTTCGGCGGTGTTGGCAATTTATGGGGAACGCTTGTAGGGGCCATGACCCTCGGGGTCGTGAACAAGTTCCTTGAGCCCTACGCGGGCGCCGTGCTGGGCAAGATCTTTGTTCTGGTCTTCATCATCCTCTTTATCCAAAAGCGTCCAAGGGGCTTGTTTGCCCTCAAGGGCCGGGCAGTTGAATCATGATGACTTCATTTCTCTTCCGCACCCTCGATGCCAAGGCTGGTGTTTTTATCGCCATACTGCTGGCTGTCATCGTCGCCGTACCCTGCTTCAATCTGCTGGTGCCTGAAACAAGCTCCTTCCATCTGCCGACCTATGCGGTCACCTTGATGGGCAAGTATATGACCTATGCGCTGCTGGCACTGTCGGTTGATCTTGTCTGGGGTTTTTGCGGGATCCTGTCGCTCGGTCATGGAGCGTTCTTCGCGCTGGGCGGCTACGCCATGGGTATGTACCTGATGCGCCAGATCGGAACCCGGGGCGTTTACGGTGACCCGATTCTTCCTGATTTCATGGTGTTCCTGAACTGGAAAGAACTACCCTGGTACTGGTACGGCTTCGACATGTTCTGGTTTGCAGCCATCATGGTGATGCTGGTGCCCGGTGTTCTGGCGTTCGTCTTCGGCTGGTTTGCCTTCCGCTCACGAGTGACGGGTGTTTATCTGTCGATCATCACCCAGGCTTTGACCTACGCTCTTCTCTTGGCCTTTTTCCGAAATGACATGGGTTTTGGCGGTAACAATGGCCTGACAGATTTTAAGGACATTCTTGGCTTTGATGTTCAGGCCGATACGACCCGGGCCGGACTGTTCGCGACTTCCGGACTTGCGGTGCTGATCTGTTTCCTGATCTGTCGTGCGATCACCAAATCCAAGTTGGGAAAGGTGCTCGTCGCCGTGCGGGATGCGGAAAGCCGCACACGCTTCCTGGGCTACCGGGTCGAGCATTACAAACTCTTCGTGTGGACGATTTCTGCCATGATGGCAGGTATTGCGGGCGCGCTATACGTGCCGCAGGTGGGGATTATCAATCCGGGTGAATTTGCGCCGGCCAATTCGATTGAAACGGTGATCTGGGTTGCCGTCGGAGGGCGCGGGACACTGGTTGGGGCGGTTATCGGTGCGATTTTGGTCAACTTTGCCAAGACCTGGTTCACTGCTGCACTGCCGGATCTCTGGTTGTTTGCCCTTGGCGGCCTCTTCGTCGCCGTGACCCTGTTCCTGCCGAAGGGGATTATTGGCATCGCTGGCGATTTGATGAAGAAACGCAAGTCGACGCCGTCCAAAGAGACAAACGACACGTCAGGTCCCTCGGCGACGAAGACCCCTGACCCAGAGCCTGCGGAGTAAAGCGATGTCCAGACCGAACAGTCTTCTTTATCTCGATGGCGTTTCCGTCTCCTTTGATGGGTTCAAGGCGCTCAACGATCTCTCGATGGTTATCGGCCCGGGTGAAATGCGGGCGATCATTGGCCCAAACGGTGCAGGCAAGACAACCATGATGGATGTCATCACCGGGAAAACCAAACCGGATACGGGTGAGGTTTACTTTAACGGCGTTGTGGATCTGACAGGCGAGGATGAAGCCTCGATTGCCGAACTTGGAATTGGCCGTAAATTTCAAAAGCCGACGGTTTTTGAAAGCCATACGATTTGGGACAATCTGGAACTCGCGCTGAAGGGCCCACGTGGACCATTCGCGACATTGTTCCATAGGCTGTCTGCGGAAGAAGAAGCACGTATCAACGAGCTTTTGAAAGTCATTCGTCTGGGTGAGAAGGCTCACGAGTTGGCCGAGAACCTCTCCCACGGACAAAAGCAATGGCTAGAGATTGGCATGCTCCTGGCACAGGATCCCAAGCTTTTGCTGGTCGATGAGCCCGCTGCAGGGATGACTGATGCCGAGACCGCCGAGACAGCGGAGCTCCTGAAGGACATTGCCAAGACTCATGCGGTCGTCGTTGTCGAACATGACATGACGTTCATTCGTGCCCTGGGGGTCAAGGTGACCTGTCTTGCGGAAGGTTCCGTGCTGGCAGAAGGATCTCTGGACTATGTTTCTGCGAACGAGCGTGTCGTTGAAGTTTATTTGGGTCGGTGAGGAAAACCATGCTGAATGTTGAAAACATCGATCTCTACTATGGTGCTGCCCAGGCGTTGAAGGGTGTTTCCTTTAACGCCGAAGTTGGCAAGGTAACCTGTCTTATGGGGCGCAACGGCGTTGGAAAGACCTCCTCGCTGCGCGCTGTCGTTGGTCAACACGGGATCCGTTCCGGCAAGATCATTTGGGATGGCGAAGACATTTCGAAGCTGCCGTCTCATGCGCGGGCACGGCGCGGCATTGCGATCGTTCCCCAGGGCCGCGAAATCTTTCCGCTTTTGAGCGTGAAGGAAAATCTGGAGACAGGCTATGCCTGCGTTCCGCGCAAGGAACGGCATTTGCCAGAAACCATCTTTGAACTGTTCCCGGTGCTGAAATCCATGTTGTCCCGGCGTGGCGGCGATCTTTCTGGTGGTCAACAGCAGCAGCTGGCGATTGCCCGGGCTCTTGTGACGCGTCCAAAATTGCTGGTGCTTGATGAACCGACCGAAGGTATCCAGCCTTCAATCATCAAGGATATCGGACGGGCGATTGAGTGGCTGCGGGAGCAGGGGGACATGGCCATTGTCCTCGTTGAACAGTATTTCGAGTTTGCACGGGACCTTGCCGATGATTTCGCTGTCCTGGATCGCGGCGAAATCGTCATGTCAGGCACGCGCGCCGAACTCAATGAGGTCGAAGTTCGCAAGCATCTGACAGTATAATTTTGCCAACTCGCTTGACGGTCGCACTATCGCCACGCTTTACCCTTAACTCAGCGAACGAATCACGCTGGGGAATGATATATGCGCCGCATTCTGATCGGATTGGGAATTCTTGTTGCAACTCTGGTAGCCGTGGCTGCCGTTGTTCCGCTGTTCTTGCCGAAAGACACGATCAAACAACAGGTTATCAAGCAGGTTGAGAGTGCTGCCGGGTGGCGGCTGCGCCTTGATGGTGATGTAAGCTTGTCGTTGGTACCAAGCTTTTCCCTGATAGCGGACAATATCGGCCTGTCCGGTGAGGCCGGAGCAGACGGTATCGAGTTTGCCAAGGCGCAGCGCATCGAGTTTGGGCTGGCATGGGCCGGGTTGTTCGGTGGTGAGATCCGCGTTACCGAAATTACACTTGTTGAGCCGAATATCTTTCTCGAAATTGCCACGACGGGTACGACCAGTTGGGCGCCGCGTCGCGATCTATCCCCTGCCGAGGAAGCCGCTGAAATTCTGTCCGGTGAAGTCGTTGGAAGCGATCCTGCAAGCAGCGTTGAAACAGTAGCAGATTCGGCACCTGCAAACGCTTCCGACAGCTTTGGCTATCTCGAGCGGATCGGCATCGACGAACTGACGATTGTGTCTGGCCAGCTTGTTTACGATGACAAGACATCAGATCTTCGTCAGGAAATTTCAGATCTTGATCTGACATTGTCGGCACCGGATGTTCGCGAAGACATTACGTTGGACAGCAGCTTCCTGTGGCAAGGCAGGCCATCTGGTGTAAGCGGAAAAATCACCGATTTGATTGCACTCTTGCGCGGTGAAAGCGCGCCGGTCGATATTACCCTAACGCTTGAAGACGCTTCGATTGGTGTCGCAGGGCAAGTCGGTCTGGAGCCGCTTAAGCTTGACGTTGCCGTCACGGGGACAGGACCCTCTGTCGCCGCTCTTGCTGCTGTTGCAGAGACCGAGCTTGCTGTTGATCCGGGTGCCTTTTCAGTCTTTGGTCAGGTTAACGGTGATGAGACCGCAGTGTCTGTTTCCAACCTGTCGCTCTCAGTGGGAGATGTCGGGGTTGATGGCCAAATGGCGGCCAGCCTTACCGGTGATGCTCCCAACTTGAACGGTCAGTTGGTGCTCCGCGACAGTTCCCTTGAAAATCTGCTCAAGCTCGCCGGGCAATCACTGCCAGCGAAGGGAACCTTGTCAGGCAATATGACTTTTGCTGCAGTTGGCAAGACCGCTGATGAGATTGTGTCCAGCCTGAAACTGCAAGGTCGTGCGGCTATTCGTGATGGCGAAATTTCAGAGCTCGGCTTGGCCGATGCGGTTGGCGGCGATGCATCAGCGGATGTGATCTCGGGAATCGCGATGGAAGCGGAGATCAACGGTCTTGATCAGAAGGCAACACTGCGCGGCGGATTGTCCTGGCGCGGTGAAGCTTTCACAGTCTCAGGGTCCGCTGTTCCTGCACCATTGATCGATGGCAAGGCAGCTCCGGTCGCGATTAAGGTCAAAGGCAATCGGGTCACCGCCGGATTTGACGGAACAGCCTCTGCTGCACGAGGCGTGGATGGCGCCGTGACCGTCGAGACTGCAAACCTTCGCCAGCTTTTGGCCTGGCTCGGGCAGCCTGTCGAGGCCGGATCTGGTTTGAAGAACTTCAGTGCTTCCGGGATTTTTGCGGCCTCTGAAACAGCAGTTTCCTTTGAGGAGACACGTTTTACGCTTGATCAAACATCCGGTTCTGCCGACGGAAGTATTTTGTTGGGCGATAAACCAACGGTCAAAGCTAATCTGGTTCTGTCTTCTCTGGTTCTCGATCCATATCTGAGTACTGGCTCGAAGGCTTCGGCCGCAGCGTCCGGGTCTTCCGGCGGATCATCTTCCGGTGGCTCTTCCGGGGCTTCAGGTGGCGCGCCTGTCGCTCCCTCGGCATCGGGATGGGACAGTGCCCCAATTGATTTTGCTGGCTTGAATGCGGTCAATCTGGATGTGTCGATCAAAACCAGTGAGATCCGGTGGGACAAGCTGAAAATCGATCAGAGTGCGTTGAGTGCCAAAATCCAGGATGGGATGCTGACAGCCAATCTGACCGATCTGAAGCTTTATGAAGGATCGGGCTCTGGTGCGGTTACACTGAACGGCAAGGCGGAAACACCTGAGCTGACAGCGCAATTCTCTCTGGGAGGCGCACAGGCGCTCCCCTTGTTGAAAGATGCTGCAGATTTTGACTGGATCGCGGGTACGAGCCGGATTTCCTTTGATGTTACCTCGCGCGGCGGTTCTCAAAAGGCCCTGGTGGATGCGTTGAATGGTGCAGCCGAATTCAGCTTTGCAGATGGAGCGATACGCGGCATCAACATCCCGAAAATGGTGCGCAGTTTGTCAGTGCAAACACTTCTGGGTTGGCAGGACAGCAGCAATGAGACCACGGACTTCAGTTCGCTGTCTGCTTCCTTTGCGATTGCAAACGGCATTGCCACAAACTCTGATCTGTCCCTCGTCGGCCCGTTGGTCCGGATGAGCGGTAGCGGCACGACAAACATGCCAGCTCAGACGTTGGATTGGCGTGTCGAGCCGAAAATTGTTGCCAGCCTGTCGGCCGAAGAACAAAGCGATGGCGAGCTGGCTGGTCTTGGCGTGCCGATCATTGCCAAGGGCTCATGGGCACAGCCTAGAATTTACCCGGATATCACAGGTATCCTGCAGAACCCACAAGCTGCCTACAAACAGCTTGAACAGCTTGGCGGCGGGCTCTTTTCTATCCTGAAAGACGGCCAGGGCGGACAGGGCAATCTGGCGGAACAGGCCACCGACATTCTCAACAAGTTGACCGGTAAAAAAGGCAAACAGGAAGAAGCCAATCCTGAAGCCGATGGGAATGCCAATCCCGAGAACGGTGCTGCGGATAACGGTGAGATCGATCTTCAAAAGGTTATCGAGGGTGATGTTGATGACAAACAGATCTTGGAATCGGTCGAAAAGGGCCTCGGCTTGCCGTCCGGTCTGCTTGGAAACTTCGGGATCGGCAAGAAAAACTAGGCGCCAGTGGCGCCTATAGATCCAGGGCGCTGCGGATTCTCCGCACGCCGTCCTCGATCGTGCCGGTGTTCTCAATCCGGATGATTGTCTCATAGCCCGCTACATCGAGATCAACGCTTTTCAGCCGGGTCTCGATTTCTGCTCGGGTCTCGCGGCCTCGCGCGAGCAGGCGTTCAACAAGCACCTCCGTCGGGGCCGTAATCAGCAGCACTGCAACGGTTTGGTACTTGTCGTAGGCCTTTCCCAAGGCTCGCCTTGAGCCATTGGCTATGACCGTCTCACCGTTGCGGATGGCATCGTCGTAGACTGCCGGAATGATGTAACCTAATCCGTGGGCTTCCCAACACAGCGCAACGTCATTGCGGCGTACGTGGTCATCATATTCTTCCTGCGTGATGCTGTCGTGATCTTCGGACTTATGATCTGACACACGGGTTACGCTCCGACGCGCGAAATGGATGTCGTCGGACCCGCTCAGCTCGTGGCGCAGGGCGGCCAACAAGGTGTCCTTGCCAGCACCGCTCGGTCCCACGACGAGGATCAATCGTCCAGGGCCGAGTTTCTGCGTGGCTTTTGACGGGTGATCAGGCAACGCGGTGACCTTCACGCCAGACGCCGCGGATGACAGGAACATTGTCGATCATTCGAACCTGCACCAGATCGGCGCGGCGGCTCGTCTCAATTGCGCCGCGGTCGTTCAGGCCTACTGCAGCAGCTGGTGTGCTCGTAACCTTGGCGATCGCTTGCGGGATCGATATCGCTTCGACTTCGCTCGCCAGCTGGAAAGCTGCCTGGACCAGCGAGATCGGCACGTAGTCTGATGATAGAACATCCAGGTAACCGGCTTCTGCGAGCTCTCTTGCCGAAACGTTGCCGGAGTGCGAGCCACCACGCACCACGTTCGGAGCGCCCATCAGGACTGCCATGCCGGATTCATGGGATGCTCTGGCAGCTTCCAGCGTCGTCGGGAATTCGGCGATTTTTGTTTTCAGAGAAATTGCTTCGTCGACATGGCCGGCCGTTGCGTCGTCGTGGCTGGCGATAACAATGCTCTTGTCCTGGGCAATGGCAGACAGGCTCTTGCGGTTGTCGGGCGCAATGTTGCCGGCCCGTGACTGGCGGCTTTCGATGAAAGCGGCCATCTGGTCATCATTGAAGCCCTTTTTCGATTTGTAATACAGAATGTAGCTGTCGAGAGAGACGAACTGGCGCTGACCCGGGGTGTGGTCCATCAGCGACATCAGGCGGACGCGCGAGTCATTCTTGAAGAAGTTGAACCCTTCCATGACATCTGGCGCGGACACCTCACAGCGCAGGTGGATCAGGTGATCGGCGCGCAAACGACCTTCTGAGACGCCTGTCTCGATGGCATCTGCAAGCGTGCGCATGTCAGCGGCTGTCAGTTCAGCGTCTTCTTCCATGCCGATGCGCAAGGCGTCAAACACAGTGGTGATGCCGGAACAAGCGATCTGGGCGTCATGGGCCTGAACGGCGGAGACAGGGTTCCACTTTACGCCCGGGCGCGGGGCATAGTGACATTCCAGGTGATCGGTGTGCAGTTCGACCAGGCCCGGGATCAGGTAATCGCCGTCGCAATCATGTCCGTTGGTGCTCGTGTTGCTTCCGATCTCGACAATCTTGCCGTCAGAGGTATGAAGCGAGCCTTCGATGACTTCGTCCGGCAGGACCAGCTTGGCATTTCTGAACGTGGTTTCAACTGCGCTCATGATGTCCTCAATTGGAAACGGAATGATCGGCAGCCTTGGCGCTGTCCGAAGAGGTTGACCCGGTTTTGGCAGAGCCGGTCAAGGTGAAGATGGTGTGCACTTGAAAGGGTGCGCCTTTTTGAGCTTCCGTATAAAGGCCGAAGCTGTTCACGGAAGCGGGACGATCGGCGACCTTTGCAAAGAAATCTGCGGCAGCTTTCTGAAGTTTGACTCTGATGGTCTCGTTCTCAAGCTTGTTGCTCAGCGTCATATGGAACCGGAATTCGTCAAACACGTAAGGATAGCCCCAGGTCTGAACATACTCGTCCTGTTTTGGCGTGAGTTGGGCCTGGCGGCGGCGTTCCAGATCCGCTGATGAAAGCGGTGCGCGCAGGTGCTCGAAGTGACGGACGCAGTCATTGGCAAATGCGTTCAGCGCCGCATCAGGTTTGCTCGGGGTGAGCGCGAGGAACTTGCCCAGCGCGTTGACGCTCAGGCCTGTGCTTTCAAATGGCGCGGTGCTGGCAGCGAAGGTTGCACATGCGGATACCAGATCTGCTTCCGACATTCCGTCTTTGAGGTGAAACGGCGCGCGCAGGGTTCCGTGGAAGCCGTAGCGGCGTGGATCGGTTGTGAGAAGCGCAAATTCATCAGCGCTTACACCGTCGATGGCAGGTTGCTGAAGCGTGTTGCCGGTAAACGGATCACGTCCAAGCCATTCGGAACCAAGTTGCATCAAGAGCGCATCTTTAGGTGCAGCAAAATAAATGGCGTAACGCATGAAAGACAAGTCCGGTCGGAGACAGCAGCAAGTAGCGGTTAAGCAGAGACTGTGACGGTTGAATGACGTTCTGAGTAGGAAAACTCGGAATCGAAGCGTTTGCAGAAGTCATCTATATCATTGGATTGGAAGTCTGCCATATGTTCGAACAATTTTGCTTCCGGCCAGTCCCACCATGCAATGCGGTTGAGACTGTCTGATATATGTTTCGGAAAGCGCGGACGGATCGGCTTTGCGGGCACGCCGCCGACAATTGTATGGGCCTCAACATTGCGGGCGACCACGGCTCCGGCAGCCAGAACCGCGCCGTTTCCAACGGTGACACCTGGAACAATGGTCACACCATGACCGATCCAGACATCGTGGCCGATTGTGACCCTGGATTTCCTTCGGTTGTCGAAGAAGTCTGTGTCACGGCATTGGCCATCTTCGTAATACTCAGGAACATAAGTGAACCGATGCTGTGAGGGACGTTCCATTGGGTGGTTCGGGGCGCCGATGCGCACGTGCGCAGCGACCGCGCAGAATTTTCCGATCACCGTGTCGGCAACATTGCAGTATTCGCCGAGATAGCTGTAGTCGCCCAGAGTGGTGTAGCTGACCTTGGTGTGCTCGAGAATTTCGCAGCGCCGACCAATGTCCGCTTCGCGCAGACTGGCGGTCTCATGAACGACGGTTTGCGCTATTTTCGGTTTGGTCATGCCGGGATCCTCAAGCCGCCTGTTTGAAGTTTGTGACATCGACGATGCGGTCAGCAATGCGCTCACGCACATCAAGATCATGCAAGATGCCGAGCATTGCGACGCCTGATGCTTTCTTTTCCTCGACCAACTCCACAACAACGGCACGATTGGCGGCGTCGAGTGAAGCTGTTGGTTCATCGAGCAGCAGCATCGGGTAGTTGGTAATGAAGCCCCGGGCAATGTTGACCCGCTGCTGTTCACCGCCGGAGAAGGTTGCTGGCGGCAACGTCCAAAGACGGTTTGGAACGTTGAGCCGGGTGAGAAGATCGCGTGCCTTATTTACAGCGGTTTTCTCGTCGGCTCCCTGGGCGATCAACGGTTCGGCGACCACATCTTCAGCCGACACTCTCGGTATGACCCGCAAGAACTGGCTAACGTAACCGATTGTGTTGCTGCGCAGGGAAAGCATGCGACGCGGCTCAGCCTTGGCGATGTCCAGAACAGTTTCGCCATTCTCACCGGTAGCGATGAGGATTTGCCCCTCGTCGCAGCGATAGTTGCCGTAGATCATTTTCAGGATCGAGCTTTTGCCCGCACCGGATGGACCGCCGAGGACAACACATTCACCGCTGAAGACTTCCAGTTCCACATTGGTGACGACCGGCAGCGTCAATCCTCCCTGTAGATGCATTTGGAAAGATTTGCCGACAGACTTGAGAGACAGACGTTTGGTCATAATTGAACCTCAGACCTGCAGGATGGAAGAGACGAGAAGCTGGGTGTATGGTTCGCGCGGATCGTCGAGGACCTGATCAGTGAGACCGGTTTCGATGACATTGCCGTGCCGCATGACCACGATGCGATGAGAGAGCAAGCGGGCGACAGCCAGATCGTGGGTGACGATAATGACAGCGAGGCCGAGGTCAGCCACCAGTCTGCGCAACATGTCTAGCAGCCGGGCCTGAACCGAGACATCCAGGCCGCCGGTTGGCTCATCCATGAAAATCAAACGCGGATGAGTGACCAGATTTCTGGCGATCTGCAAACGTTGACGCATACCGCCGGAAAAGGCGCGAGGGTTGTCATCAATGCGATCTGCAGCAATCTCGACGCGTTCGAGCCAGTCGGTCGCGGTGTCACGGATCTGGCCATAGTGACGCTGCCCGACCGCCATCAGGCGTTCGCCAACGTTTGCCCCTGCGGAAACGGCAAGACGCAAGCCGTCTGCGGGGTTCTGGTGCACAAAGCCCCAGTCGGTCCGCATCAAGAGGCGGCGCTCGGCTTCTGTCAGCTTGTACAGGTTACGGAAAACACCATCGCGCATGCGGTATTCGATCATGCCGCTAGTTGGCTCTAGGCGTGTCGACAGGCAGTTCAAAAGAGTGGATTTGCCCGATCCGCTTTCGCCGACTACGGCCAGTACTTCGCCTGGCCAAAGCTCGAAGTCGACATTCTGACAGCCAATGCGATTGCCATAGAGCTTGGTGATCTCGCTCACGCGTAGGAGCGGTTCATCGTTCATCATGTCGCTCATGACGCGTCCTGTCCTGCGGTTGATGTGGTGAGGCTCACCGCAGCGGGATCTGCTGCCATGTCGCCAAGGTGACCTGCTTCGCGGCGCTCTTCGCAGTAGTCGGTGTCGGAGCAGACGAACATCCGCCCACCCTTGTCGTCAAGAATGACTTCATCCAGATAGACATTTGCTGCGCCACAGAGCCCGCAAGGCCTTTCGAACTTCTGGACTTCAAATGGGTGATCATCAAAGTCGAGACTTTTGACCTTGGTGAAGGGCGGGATGGCGTAGATCCGTTTTTCGCGGCCTGCCCCATAAAGCTGCAAGGCAGCCATTTCGTCGATCTTCGGGTTGTCGAATTTCGGTGTGGGAGACGGATCCATCACATAGCGGTCGTTGACCTCCACCGGATAGGCATAGGTCGTGGCTATGCGTCCGTTGCGGGCAATGTCTTCATACAGTTTCACATGCATTAGCCCGTATTCCTTGAGGGCGTGCATGGTCCGGGTTTCGGTTTCCCGCGGCTCCAGAAAGCGCAATGGCTCCGGAATTGGAACCTGAAAGACGATGATCTGGTCTTCGCGCAGGCTTGCTTCCGGAATTCTGTGGCGGGTCTGAATGATGCTGGCATCCGCTGTCGCGGTTGTGGTCTTAACGCCGGCTGTCTTTTCGAAGAAGCTGCGAATGGAGACTGCGTTTGTTGTGTCGTCGGACCCTTGGTCGATGACTTTCAAGGTGTCTTCCTGGCCGAGGATGGCTGCAGTCACCTGAACCCCGCCAGTGCCCCATCCGTAGGGCATAGGCATTTCGCGCGAGGCAAATGGAACCTGGTAGCCCGGGATGGCAATGCCCTTGAGAATTGCACGACGGATCATGCGTTTGGTCTGTTCATCCAGATAGGCGAAATTGTATTGACTTTCTGTCGACTGGTCCGGGGCGGCCTCGACGGTGCGAACGCTAGAAGTCATTGTGCAGCCTCCTGGATTTCTTCTTCACCGGCGTGGGCATTGAACCATTCTTCGCGAAGGGTGCGGATCAGCTCAAGTTCGGCCTGGAAGTCGACGTAATGCGGCAGCTTCAGGTGTTCGACGAAGCCAGTCGCTTGAATGTTGTCTGAGTGAGACAGCACAAATTCTGTATCCTGCACGGGTGCGGTACATTCTTCGCCGAATTCTTCCCAGCGCAGGGCGCGATCAACCAGTGACATTGCCATGGCCTTGCGTTCTGACTGACCGAAGACCAGGCCGTAGCCGCGGGTGAATTTGGGAGATGATTTGGCCGACCCGGCGAACTGATTGACCATCTGGCATTCGGTCAATTTGATTGTTCCCAGAGTTACCGCAAAGCCGAGCTCTTCAGCGAAGAATTCAACTTCTACGGCACCAAAGCGGATCTCGCCGGTAAAAGGATGGTTACGGCCATAGCCGCGCTGGGAGGAATACCCGAGGGCAAGCAGAAAGCCCTCATCTCCCCGGGCCAGGTTTTGAAGGCGCAGGTCGCGGTCTGCAGGAAAGCCAAGCGGTTCGCGGGTCAGATCGCCAACGACCGCGTCGTCTTCGGGCAGAACGTCGGCGTCCATAAGGCCTTCATCCCCCAAGAGCTCGGTGACGCGCGGAACGGGTCCGGTTTCCGGCTCGCTCATGCTGACTTCTTCCAGATCGACTTCTCCGTCTGCCGCCAGTTTGAAATCGAGCAAACGATGCGTGTAGTCAAATGTCGGACCAAGTAGCTGGCCACCTGGAAGGTCTTTGTAAGTTGCGGAAATCCTGCGCTCGATCAGCATTTTGGCCGTGTCGAGGGGCAGAGAATAGCCAAAACGCGGCAGGGTCGTGCGATAGGCACGAATGAGGAAAGCTGCTTCAATCAGGTCGCCGCGCGCCTGTTTGATGGCCAGGGCGGCAAGGCTTTCATCGTAGAGCGAGCCTTCCGCCATGACGCGTGCCACGGAGATCGACAATTGCTCGGCAATCTGGTCGATGCCGAGGGCAGGCACATCCGTGTCGCCGCGCCTGCGTTTTGCGAGCAGCTTGTGTGCATTGCGGATGGCCTTTTCGCCGCCCTTGACTGCAACATACATGTCTTAAGACTCCGCAATCGTGATTTTGGTTGATCGTGGCAGCGCCGCGATCTCATCATCGCTGGCAAAGACGACATCAACACCACAGGGAAATGACGTGTTGTTGAATTGCATCTGCTGCCAGAAACCACCTGAAACCGGATCGGTGCGGAAGCCCTGTGCACTTCGGATGCCGGGACCGGTCAGGGAGACGGATGGTCCCGCGGAGAAGTTCTGTCCGGCGAGTATCAGCGTCGTTGATGTGTCCGGGTATTCTGCTGAACCCTGAGCGAAAGTGCTCAGATCAGGCAGGTGTCTCGGGGATGTCAGCAAGGCAAAGGTGGCCTTGGCCGCGTCGCTGGTGACCGGTGCACCTGTGTGAAAACGCAGATAACCAAGTGCATCGCTGCTTTCCATCAGATCAGGGTCGAGCCATATGGGCGTATCATAATCGAAGAGTGTGAGGGCAATTGCCGCGGCCAGGGGCGTCAACGGGGCCGGAACATCAAGCGGTGCGCGCGTGAAACGCTGCGTCTGGCCGGGACGGGCCATGGCGTTCATGATCGCGCGGAAACAGCTTTGGGAATCAACAACAGGCGTGTCAAAGCCGGGCGCGAGGGCGCTGGAGCTGTTTTGGGTAAAGTTTTGTGCCGTCATCAGTCTTCTCCGCGAACCATTGTGAAGAAATCGACTTTGGTGGCAGCTGTTTCGGCGCGCACATTTTGTCGTTCTTCTTCCTGGGCCGCTGCGAGCGGTGCCAGAACGGTGGTTTCGATTGTTTCGTGGTGAGCAGGGTTTTGCCAGAGAGCATCGAAGATCGCGGCCTGAAGCGCTTTCTTCTTGTCGCGCCCCATAATGTAGGAACTGCCTGCTTCCCCTGTCTTCAGCCGAATGACGCAGCGGGTGACGCTGACTTCGCCAAGGTTGAAGGGCGCGCCGGTGCCGCCCATGCGGCCGCGTGCCATCACAAGTCCGATTTCCGGTGCGCGAACGATGTCGTGAGCAGGGATGTCTGCATAGTTTTCAAAGGCCCGGGTGAGGGTCTCGACAGGGGCAGCGGCAAGGATCGCCATGCTTTTTTGCCGATTTGCGATGGCCTCGTCACTTGGCATGTTCAAATCCTGGTATGGCTGTTCTTTCGACATGTGATGTGCCTTCTGGGTCAGTCCCGAAATCAACATATGTGTTGAGCTACAGCATAAATTCATCTATTTGTATAGACGAATTGTTCGATTGACTTTGTGCTACCGGGGTTTGATGACAAAGGCATGACAAAGCAGGTGAAGATCGATCGAGGCACCGGTGTTTCCGTGTGGCGCCAGATTTCCGAGTGGCTGCGGGCCGAAATCGCGTCCGGTGCATTCGTTGCTGGCGAGCGGTTGCCCACGGAGACTGATATTGCGGAACGGTTTTCCGTCAACCGGCACACTGTGCGCAGAGCCATTGCTGCACTGACGGCTGATGGCATTTTGCGTGCCGACCAGGGCCGGGGAACTTTTGTTGCGAGCACGCCAATCAACTACCCGATCCGCAAGCGAACCCGATTTTCGGAAATCATTTCAAGTCAGGATCGCACGCCAAGCGGGCGGACCATCGGTTCGGGTCAGGATGAGGCTGATGCGCTGTTGGCGCTCCGTCTTGATGTTCCACCTGGAACACAGCTGCTGCGTATTGAGACTTTGCGCGTCGTCGACGGCGCTCCGGTTCTGGTGGCGACCAGTTGGTTCGAGGCCGAAAGGTTTCGCGACGCCGTTGGTGTCTATGAGGCGACCCACTCCTTCACAGAGGTTTTGAAGAGCGGCGGGGTGCATGACTATGAGCGCAAGGAATCCCGTATCTCGGCTGAGCTTGTCGAACCACAGGATGCTCTGCATCTGGGCATTGCGTCGGGCCAGCCGGTTCTGGTGGTCGAGAGCGTCAACGTCGATCAGGACGGACGGCCCGTCCAATATACCAGCACCCGCATGGTCGCGGAGCGTATGCAGTTGGTCATCGAGAGCTGATCACGTCCAGAATCTCTTTGCCTTTTCGACTTTCTTCCATTTGTCTCTGGCTTCCGTCCAGGCGTAGCGCGCGTTGATCTCGTGACAGCCAACGACGTAGCCGGTCGCCTTTGCGACGCCGGTCTGGGTGTTGTCCTGCAAGGCCTCGATATGCAGGAGACCTTCCGCAACCGCTACATCATTCAAATAGCCGAAGACTTCCTGAAGGTCGCGCAGCTGGTCGGTGAAGGCCTTTCGGTCTTTCTTGACGTAAAGCGGGGCGAAAAACTTGATCGTGTCGCGCAGGGTCTTGGCTGCCTTGCGCATCTTGTGGCGTTCCTCGATGGACAGGTCGTCAATCTGGTCGCCATACTTCTTGAGCTTCTTGAAGCCTTTTGCGAGCTGCTTGTCGGCAAGCTGTTGAACTGAAGTGTTCAGTGCCTTGTCGTTGGTGTCTGTGCGCCAGTCCCTGTGCGCCAGGAAGGATGACATCTTCAGGATGAATTCATTCACCCTGGCGGAGCGAAGATCCGATTTGAGCTTTGTGCGCTTGATCTCACGGGCGAGGATCAGCTTTTCCAGAAGTTCTTCCAGCGCAATGTCACCGGGCGCATCGTGGATCAGGGGCTCGACGACTTCTCTGGTCAAGACATCAAAGTCGCGGGTCTCGCCAAGCAGACGGAAGACTTCGATGGATTCCTCCAGCAGTGGTTTTGACACTTCCTCAGGTAAGACGGATTTGAAGGTGCGGAAAGCGTTTCGCAGCCGGCGCAAGCCCACCCGCATTTGATGCGGCCCCTCCGGATCCAGACTTTCCAGTGTCACCATGCGGTTGTGGGTGATTTGATCCAAGCAGGAGCCAAGGACTTTTTCCACGGCGTCTTCAACGCTGTCTTTGCGGGTTACCTGGCTCGGTTCGGCCTTGGTGGGCAACCAGTCGCTTTCATAAACGCCGGTTGCCAGGTGATAGCCACGCTCGGCCTTGCTGTGCGGTGAAAACCGGAATGGCACCGACCCAAGCAGCAGTTGGGCTGTGGTGTACAGGTTGGAGGTGTAGCCCTCCTGCAGCTCCATCTCACATTCGCCAAGCGCAATGGATTTGTCATCGGCAATGACTTCGCCATTGTCGATTGCCAGTTCAATCGTGCTGCCATCGGGCGCCGTTACGAGTTTGCTGGTGCGTTTGACGAGCGTTTCGAACTGCTCTTTCAGTTCCGCTCCGTTGAGCGCCTTGTTGAGGGCCTTCACGGCTTTTGGCTTGTCGATAACGCTGAGATCGAGTGCACGGCCGTCGACCGGGTACTCCAGTTCCTTTGCCGAGGAAAGGCCTGCCTTCACGCCGGTGCCAAGTTTGAGGGTCTGTACCCAGCCGTTGCCGGTCTTGCGCAGCCTGAGCGACATGCCAGCTTCGCGCAATGCGTGGTCATCAGTGTCAAAATAGACCGATTGCAGTGTGTTGGTGACGGCTCTGGTGGCAGAAAAGCCTTCCGGCCAGCGGGTGCGTTTTAGCCGGTTATGCTCGTCAGGTGAAACCTCGACCTTGAGTTCGACTTCTTTTGGCATACCCGGTTGCTCCAACACTCGGCTTCGACGTTGCTGTCTGATAGCCGAAAAACCTTAACTGGAAGCACCTTAGCCGTGAACGACTGTCATATTCAAATCGAACGCAATGGGTGGGGTGCTGTATTGCAGCTGGAGTTGGTGATCGCGAAGGCGCATTGCGCCAATGCGCAGCAAGAACAGTTCTTGTCGCGTTGCAAAAGTCGGATCGGCAATCGGGAGAACCCTTTTGCTTTGCGAGTAGTGGTGCCCCCCGCCGGAATCGAACCGGCACTTCCGAAGAAACGGGATTTTGAATCCCGCGCGTCTACCAGTTCCGCCAGAGGGGCAGCGCAAAAGGTGGCGCGATAATAGCTAGGAGTTTGCTGGCGTCAATCCTTTGTGAGAAGGAAATAACGTCTTATTCGCCACCTGGGTAAAACTTTGCGAAAAGCATTGGTTTGACGCCTATTCGCAATGCGTGACTTTTGGCCAAGAACGGTCTATTGGAGCGGACATGTTGCGACGCCTTTACGACTGGACCATGTCCTATGCCTCAGGACCCCGCGCGAGTACCGTGCTGGGAGCTGTTTCGTTTGTTGAAAGTTCGGTCTTTCCGATCCCGCCTGACCTTTTGCTGGTGCCGATGGTGATTGCCAGGCGTGAGGCAGCCTGGCGGCTGGCTCTGCTTTGCACACTTACCTCCGTTGCCGGTGCCCTTTTGGGGTATGCGATCGGGCACTTGCTGTGGGAGCAGGTCGCGATGCCGATCTTCCAGTTCTACGGCTACATGGATCATTTCGAGCACTTCAAGGACATTTTCAACACCTGGGGCTGGTGGTTTGTCTGTATCGCGGGCGTGACGCCGTTTCCCTACAAGGTGATCACCATCGCCAGTGGCGTTGCTGGTCTTCCGTTGCCTGTGTTTATTCTGGCCAGCCTGTTGTCGCGCGGGATTCGCTTTTTCTTCGTTGCCGGACTGCTTTATTTCTTCGGTCCGCCGATCCGCGTTTTCATCGAGAAACGCCTCGGACTTGTTTTTACCATTTTCATGGTATTGCTGGTCGGCGGGTTTTATCTGGTCAAGTTTGTCTGACGCATTCGGGGTTTTGTCATGAAGACTGTCGCGACGCCGCGGGTTGGTACCGCGCTTCTCCTGATCGTTGGACTGATCGCCATTGCAACGGCGTGGGGCTTCCAGCTGATTGGCGGTTATGTTCCCTGCCAACTCTGCCTTGAACAGCGCCAGCCCTATTACGTTGGTTTGCCGCTTGGGCTTGTGGCTTTGGTGCTGCTTTCGCGCGGCAATTCGCGGGCAGGTGGGTTTGTGCTTCTGGTCGTTGCCCTTGTGTTCGCCTATGGAGCCGGTCTTGGTGCCTATCAGGCGGGTGCGGAGTGGGGCTTCTGGCTTGGTCCCAACGACTGCGGCGGAAGTGGGTCTGGTCCTGCGAGCGCGTCGAACATGCTTCAAACCTTGCAGAGTACTCGCATCGTGAGCTGCACGGAAGCCAGCTGGCGGTTGTTCGGTTTGTCTTTCGCAGGCTGGAACGCGGTTGCATCTGGTGCAATAGCCTTGATCGCCTTTCTTTCAGGGCTTTGCGCCTTGAAACGTTGTAAGGTTGAGGGATGACGAACAAGCGTCCTGACCATGAAAAAGAACGACGTGATGCCCTGCGCGCACTTGACCGTGTCCAGGACGAGAGCGAGACAATCATCGGCTCGACCTTTCAGCGCATGGCAAAGCGTGCGGGCGATCATTTTGGTGCCAACGACAAGGCGAGCGGTGATCCGATCGAAGTGTGGGGAACCCGCATTGGACGGTTTGCAGGCCCGGCGCTGTTTGTCGTTTGGTTGATTTATATGTTTTTCACGTATTGGTAGTCGGCCAAGCAGGCTTGAGTGCGGACCATACGTGACAATAAAAGGGGATTGATGATGGCATCGATCCATTCAAAGCGCAGCGCCGACTGGGGGCAGCTTGTGGCGCCAGATGGAGCCTTGCTTGAAACGCTGGCTCTCGAGGCCTTGGCGCGCTTTCCGCAGGATATCCTGGAGCAACTGGGCAGCATCCAGATGGTTGTGGCGGAGTATCCCGAAGATCAGCTGCTGAATTCACTGGGGCTTGAAGATCCCAGCGAACTGCTCGGCGTTTTCGAAACCAACATCTTTACTGCCGAGGCGATCCGGGCTGCGAATATTCCGGCCTATAACCGTTTTTGGCTGTTCCGCCGCCCGATCCTCGATCATTGGGCAGCCCATGGCGAACCCTTGGGCATGGTCGTCTCCAACCTGCTTGTTCAGGAACTTGGATACAGTCTCGATCTGTCGGAAGAGGCGCTTGAACGCATGGACGCCGCAGTCGAGGAATAGCCTCGACGCGGCGTCCATTTGATATTTGTGCCTTGGGCGGTGCCCAAATTGGCCTTTTTAAGCCTTGGCGCGTTCGATTGAGTCCACAATCAGCTGCTTGGCTTTTTCGATACCTTCGATGCCGGTGACCTTGACCCATTTGCCAGGTTCCAGATCCTTGTAATGCTCAAAGAAATGGGTGATCTGCTCAAGGGTGATCTTTGGCAGGTCGTTGACATCCTTGATGTCTTCGTAGCGGCGTGACAGCTTTGTGCTTGGCACGGCGATGATCTTTTCGTCCTGACCGGACTCATCTTCCATCATCAGAACGCCGACCGGGCGGCAGCTCATGATTGCACCTGGCATGATGGGACGCTGGTTGACGACAATCACGTCAATCGGGTCGCCATCGCCGCAAAGCGTGTGCGGAACAAAGCCGTAGTTACCTGGGTAACGCATTGGCGTGTAAAGGAAGCGGTCCACGTAGAGCGCGCCTGCATCCTTATCCATTTCGTATTTGATAGGTTCTCCGCCAGTGGACACTTCGATGATGACGTTGATGTCTTCCGGCGGGTTTTTGCCAATCGGCACAGCATTGATATGCATGCAATCAGACTCCTGTTGGATGTTGCAGGGTCTATCGCAGTCAGATGGCTTCTGTGCAAGTGTTTATTGCGTTTTTGGGCCGCGAATTGCGTGTTAGAAATTGTCTAGCGGTGTTTGTCGGCAGGTGATCAATTTACAATTTGGAGATTTCAAAGATGCGTTCCATGTTCCTTTGTTTGATGTTTGTTTTGTTTGGTTTTCAGGCGCAGGCTGCTGGTCAAATTGAGAGTGCCTATACCAAGGTGATCTTGGATGACTGCACATTTGTTGCGGCGGAAGAGGTGAGCTCGACTTATGCGGGCTACTTTACATGCGAGGGTTACAAGGGCATGCCGATGGCAATTGCTGAGGGTGACCTGCGGATGTTCGTTTCATTTGGAACGTCTGCGCGCGAGGAAGTTGCCTATTCGCAAACGCTGCCGATGTTCAATACCATCAATGAAACATTTGAGTGGCGCCTGCTGGACGGCAAACCGTTTGCCACGATCCTTCGTTGGTTCACGGATGACGGATTGGGAGCTACTGGACAGGTGCTTGTGGTGTCACAGATCCTGGCCGGCCATACCTGCCATATTGCCTATGTGGATGCGCTGGCCAACAAAAACGCCAATGTGCTGGCGCGAGAAGCCGCTGATACTTTGGCAGGCAGGTTTGATTGCCAAAACGAACCAAAGGTTCTCGGCAATCCCGGCTTATTGGATTATTGACCTCAGAGGTCTGACGAAGGTGAGTTGTCTGGTTTCGGCCAGCCGAGCGTTGCCAATTCGAGTTTGCGTTGGCCGCTCTGGTAGGATGAGGACGAAATACGTTTGCCGCCAAGCGCCTCATAGAAATTGATGGCGGGGGTGTTATCCTGCAGAACCTGCACCGTGATGTCGATCAAACCTTGCTGCGCGAGCGACTGCCGTGTCGCTTCAAACAAGGTGCGGCCAAAGCCAAGGCCCTGATACTCAGGCTTGAGATAAAGCTCGTAGATTTCGCCGACGCGGCGGGCGGAGGGTGAGCGTGCCGACCCATAGGTGGCATAGCCTGCAGCAACGCCAGAGACTTCCAGGATGTTGATTTGAACGCCACGATTGAGTGCGCCGATCCACCAGGCATAGGAGCGCTGTTGCACGATTTTCTGCAGCTCAATGCCGTCAAGAACACCGCGGTAGGCTGACATCCAGGCTGTTTCATGGATCGCGGTGAGATCTTCGCAATCGTTGAAGTCAGCGGGTCTGACATGGATCAAGTCAGTCTTCATACAAAGGATGATATCGCGGGCCACCGGGCACGAGAAGCAGAAAGAGCACCTGGCAAGCAAGATTTTTCGGTGTCACCTGGGCAATAAAAAAGGGCCAGCTTGCGCTGGCCCTTCAGTTGCTCTGAAGATGGATCAAATCTCACTAAAGACAGAGTGCTCGGGGTGTGTGCGGTGGGGCTGGGGGGCTATTTGCATCCGCTTCGAGCGCTCATGTCCTTCAGAGCTTGATCTTAATATGCTCATGCAAGATGGCTGACGAAGGGCTGGATTAGGGCAAAAAAGTGATAATTCATTGCCAATTTCGAGTCTCATATCTCGCTGCGGTATTGGCGGGTTGCCAAACGCTGGTCAAATTGCGCAAGATGTCAGACAGATGACGATTTGATGGGGTGATGTCAGTCGCTCCAACTCAATGCGATACGTTTGCTGGAGGCTGAATGAGTGAGTCGATAGAGGCGGAGCAGGGATCTAGTCTTGCGCGGCGCAGCGAAACGCGTTCAGGCAGACAGGCCCAGCCCATTTCCTACGTTGGTGCCCCCAAAAAGCCAGCTCCTCCTCCCAAGCCGATTATTGCCTTCAATCGGCAGGAACTCGATACGATCTTGAGGTTCTACGGGCGTATGGTCGCCGAAGGTGAATGGCGCGATTACGCGATTGACCTCTTGAAAGACAAGGCCGTTTTTTCGGTGTTTCGACGCACCTCGGAGATGCCGCTCTATCGGATCGAGAAGGATCCTAAACTTGCCAAACGACAAGGCGCGTTTTCGGTTGTTGGTGCTGGCGGGATTATCTTGAAGCGTGGCCATGAGTTACAGCAGGTCCTCAAGGTCCTGGAGAAAAAGAAGCATCTCAGGGTGGTCGACTGAGCCAGATTGTCTGACGGACTGCAGACACAAAAAAGCCCGGACATTTGTCCGGGCTTTTGTTTTGATCAGATGCTGTTCTGATTAGTCGCGGTTGCCAAACAACTGCAGCAGCATCAGGAAGAGGTTGATGAAGTCGAGGTACAGACGCAGAGCGCCCATGACGGACTTCTTGGTTGCCACTTCTGAGCTGTCGCCTTCGAAGTACATTTCCTTGATCTGCTGTGTGTCGTAGGCAGTCAGACCAGCAAACACCAGAACACCAATGACCGAGATCGCGAACTGCAGAGCAGACGATGCAAGGAAGATGTTCACAAGTGAAGCGATCACGATACCGATCAGACCCATCATCAGGAACGAGCCGAAGCCGGAAAGGCTCTTCTTAGTGGTGTAGCCGAAGAGGCTCAAACCACCGAAGGCTGCTGCCGTGATGAAGAAGACGCGTGCGATTGATCCGCCTGTGTAGACAAGGAAGATCGACGACAGCGACACACCCATGACCGCTGCATAGACGAGGAACGTCGCCTTGGCTGTCGACGCACTCATCGACTGAATGCGGAACGACAGGAAAAGCACCATTCCGAGCGGCGCCAGCATAATGACCCACTTGAGCGGGGAGCCATAGATGGCCATGCCGATGCTGTTCAGGAACATGTTGTTGCCGATCTGGGCAACAGCCTGACTTGGATCCTGTGTTACAGCCAGGAACATTGTGCCAAGTGCGAAGAAGCCGGTGATGGCCAAACCAAGCGTCATGTAGTTGTAGACGCCAAGCATGTAAGAACGCAGACCCTGGTCAATGTCGGCGGCTGCACGCGTGCCGGCCGCCGAATACATGGTCTGTTGATTTCGGTCGAAGGTCGACATGTTAAATCCTCTGCGTTTGTCAGTCCGGGCGTGATGCTTGAACTGCTTTGTTATAGATATGGGGGGTCTATGTGGCCATCTCAAGACATAAAAGTTGAAATTTATGTCATGACTGCAAATTGACCCTCCATAAGCCCGATGAACAGATTACTTCATTGTTTTCAGGCGTGATTCGATTTGACGGTCGCACGTCCCGCCTGGCTTGCGGACAACTTCCTCACCAACGAAATCCAGGATTTCGCGACGGGTGTCACGCATGGTTTCCACCGACGTACCAGGCTGAAGCCATTGAAGGACCGCATAGTCACCGCCAGCGGAGGTGAAAAAGGCGATGGGCTTGCCATCTTCGAGGATCCCGAGCCGGCCGACGCGAACTTCTTCGGTGGTGATCTTGCGGGATTTGCCGTCGACAGTGATGGCGGAGTTGGTGATCCGCAGCTTCTTCAGCGATGACGATGCCGTGCCATTCCAGCTTCCAATCAACCTGGATGCCTTGCCCTCAACGGAAAGGCAGGACTTCTGGAAATTCGGGATCGAAAGACGCTTGGCCGAAACGGTGACTGGTTCTTCGCCCTTTTTCGCAACGGTGTAGTCCATTGTCGTGTCGCTGGTGCGATAGACGCGGATACCGGCTGGCGTGTAGCCGGACGTTCCGATTGTGCGGGTGAAATAGTCAAATTGATTGGCATCATTGGTGCCTGCGCGGCGATAGAGCCAATGGCGTGGCAACCCACCTTCGAAGAGCATCCAGTCACTTGCAACCAGACCCTGTGGGCCACTTCCTGTGTTAAGTTGCCAGACGCCCGTGTGGAAGGGGCTTTCCGCGTTGGCGCTGGCGCTCAGGCCGATGACACCGGCGGCCAATACCGCAGTGAGCGAGAACGCCTTCTTCAGGAGTTTGCCGAGTGATTGCTTCCGCATGGCGCTGCCTCATTGTCTTGGAGTTTTCTTTATCGTTAGGCTTGATGCCCTAACGATGCAAGTTTTGATCCCTTTATAGCCGGAATTCATGAGTCATTTCTAGACCTTGGCGCCTACCAAGCCCTGTTTTTATCCGCTACGTCAAATCGGGTCTCAAAAGTTGAGGCTGACATTTCCATGCCATCTACAGGTTGCGGAGTACAGGGGCGGGTTTTTCACCCAGAACGCGCCATGTCCCCAAAAGCCCGAAACCAACGGTCAAGACGAGCGCAATGAGTGCCGCCGCGATGGCTGTTACTGGGAGGAATGTGAAATTGCCACCCATGACCTGTGTGACGACAAACCAGCTCGCCAATCCGCCTGCCACGAGCGAGAAGAGCGCCGTGGTAAGGCCCAGTAGCGCGTATTCAAGCGCATAGGTCTGGATCAGCCTACGCCGGGTCGCGCCAAGTGATTTGAGGATCACGGCGTCATAGATTCGGTGGCGATGCCCCGCGGCCAACGCGCCTGCGAGAACCAGAATACTCGAGATGAGCGTGATCGAGGAGGCGCCGCGAATGGCCCACGCCAATTGGGCAACGAGGTTGTTGACCTGATCAATGGCTTCCTTAACCCGTATTGAGGTGATTGTCGGAAAGGCGGTCGAGACGCGCTTCAAGACACCGAGTTCTTTTTCGACGGGGACATTTTCATCCCAGCCAAGTGTCATCAAGTTGGCATGGGGTGCGCCTGCGAATGTGTTGGGCGAGAAGACCAATATAAAATTGATGGCCAGTGTCTCCCACTCGACGTTTCGCGTGTTGGCGATTGTGGCGGTGATTTCACGTCCCAGGACGTTGACCGTGAGTGTATCACCTACCTCAAGATCGAGTTCGCGGGCTGTTTCATCCTCGATAGAGACAAGCGGGTCTCCCTCGTAGTCAGACGCCCACCAGGTTCCGCGTTCGAGTTTGGAGTTTTCGGGTTTGCTGGCTTCATAGGTGATGCCACGGTCACCGCGCAGAACCCATGAAGAGTATCCTGATTTTTGATAGGTCGCCGTCGGGATGCCCTTGAGGGCAGTGATCCGGCCACGCAGCATTGGAACGCTCTCAATCTTGGCATCCGGAGCGTCGGCCTTGATCTGTGTGATCAGGGCGTCTTTTTCACCTGATTGGACATCGATAAAGAAAAAGCTCGGTGCCTTGTCGGCGATGGTCGAGTTGAGTTCATTGCGCAAATTTCCGTCGATCAAGGCAAGGGCGACGAGGAGGGACAAGCCAAGCCCCAGAGACAGCACAACTGACGGCGTCAGGGCGCCCGGGCGGTGAATGTTGGCGATCGCCATGCGTAGTTCGGTGGAACGCACGGCCGGACTGCGACGGGCCAGCGACATGATCAGTCTTGATACGATGGTCAACAGGGCAAAAGCTGCCGCGGACGAGCCGATGTAGATCAGCGCAATTCTTTTGTCGAAGGACAGTGACACGGCCAGAACCACAAGCGTGCTGACAAGAACAACGGTAGCGACGATGTAGCGTTTGCGTGGCAGGTCTTTGCCTGTGTTGACGAGATCACGAAACAGCGCCGTGGCCGGGATGTCGTGGGCGCGGCCTAGCGGCCAAACAGCAAATGTCAGCGCGGTCAGGACGCCGTAGAGCGCAGAGAGAGCCAATTCGCTCGGGAACACGTTTGTCTGCAGTTCGATTGGCAGAACGCCTTGTAGAGCCGCACCGGCAAGAAAGGGAATGATTGCGCCGCCGATCAGGCCGATGACAATGCCAATGGCGGCGATGACCAGCATTTGAACCAGGTAAATCTTGAAGGCGAATGCGCCGGTCGCTCCGAGAGACTTGAAGCTGGCAATGACGTCGCGTTTCGTATCAAGATAGGCGCGTACCGCATTGGCGACCCCAACGCCGCCGATGACCAGCGCGGTCAAACCGACGAGCGTCAGGAATTGAGCAAAGCGGTCGATGTTGCGCTTCAGGCCTGGCGCTGCATTTGCACGCGACCGGATCCGCCAGCCTGCATCGGGAAATTCTGCCTTTGCAGCTTCGATAACAGCTTCAAGTTCCGCCTCACTTGGATTGGCGCCCAGCCGAACGCGGGTGTGATACTGGATAAGGCTGCCGGGCTGAACGAGGCCTGTCGGCGCAAGAGCGGCCTTTTCGACCATAACACGAGGCCCAAGCTCCAATCCGGAAGCCAATTTGTCCGGCTCGCGGGCGATTACACCCGTAATTTCAAAGCGGCCTCGACCGAGCTGGATTGTGTCGCCAAGCTGAAGATTGAGCCGCGACAGAAGTGTCTGGTCGACAACGGCGCCAGCCATGTCGCCGGTGTTGCGCAGGTGACTTTTCAGATCTCCGGAGGTCTGAAGTTCGAGTGATCCGACCAAGGGGTAGGCATCGTCGATCGCTTTCACCTCAACCAGTGTCTGGTCGTTGCCATCATCGGTACGCGCGATTGCCCGCATTGTCAGAATTTCAGAGGTCTGGCCAAGCGTTGTGATCCAGTCGCGCTGCTCGTCTGTGAGCTGCTGGTGGCGTAGTGTGAAGGCGATGTCGCCGCCCAGGATAGACTGGCCTTCCGCAACGATGCCTTCGGTCAAGGCTCTTGAGACAGAAGAGACGCCGGAAATCGCGCATACGCCAAGGGCGATGCAGGCGATGAAAATGTAAAAGCCACGCAGTCCACCGCGCAGCTCACGAAAGGCAAAGCGGGTCGCAAGGGCCCAACCTGCCGGGTTGATTGGCCCCAGAGAACTCATGCACTGACCTCGTCGAGACCGTTCTTGCCTAAGACTTCCCGCGCAAGCTCGCTGTCGTGAGCCGGGAAGTGAGATTCGATGATTTCACCGGATCGCATGTGAATGGTTTGAGCGCACAGGTTCGCCAGTTCAGGATCATGGGTCACCAAAACGAGCGTCGTTTCGTGCATCTTGTTGGCATCGAACATCAGCTTGATGATCTGCTTTCCGGTGTCGGCATCCAGATTTCCGGTGGGCTCATCGGCGATCAGTATCTTGGGCCGTGTCACCAATGCGCGCGCAATGGCAACACGTTGCTGCTCGCCGCCAGACATTTGTGATGGGTAATGGTTCAAACGATGACCGAGATTGACGGATTCCAATTCGGCCCGTGCCTTCTGGAAAGCGTCCTTGTCTCCCGCCAGTTCCAAGGGCACTGCCACGTTTTCCAGAGCGGTCATGTTGGGAATGAGATGGAATGATTGAAAGATGATGCCGATGTTTTCGCCGCGAAATTTGGCCAAATCATCTTCGGACATCACGGACAAGTCAGACCCGGAGATCTTGACCTCGCCGCTGTCTGCACGCTCCAGACCTGCCAGCACCATCAGCAGGGTTGATTTGCCCGAACCGGACGGGCCGACCAGGCCGACGGACGTGCGAAAGGGAATTGAGAGGTCAATCCCTTGCAGGATATGAACTTTCCCGGCGCCTTCACCCAGCGAAAGATGGACATTTTTGAGCGAAACGGCGTCTGTGACTGTCATTGGTGACTTGGACCTTACTCGTTTGGGCGCTGAAAAGGGGCGTGGGTGAAAAGCTGCCTGTTTGCAATCAATGCGTATTATGACCATATGGGTCATAATTCATGCGCGTCCAGATCCTTGAAGGGCTGAAAATTGCATCAGACTGTATTGCGAGCCATTGTCGAGCTTAGACGGAAGCTTGTTCACACAGGCTTTCTGGCTTTTGCAGCGCTATGCGTTCTGCCCATTTCAAGCGGATCGGCGGAGCCCCTGAAACTGGTGGTTTTCGGCGACAGCCTGACGGCCGGGTACCAACTTGAAGAGGGCGGAGCGTTTCCCAGCCAGTTGTCGGATGCCTTGAAAGAGCGCGGTTTCGATGTCGAGGTGGTGAATGCGAGCGTTTCAGGGGACACGACGTCCGCCGGTCTGGCCCGTCTTGATTGGTCCATCGGTGAGGACACAGATGCGGTCATTGTTGAACTGGGTGCCAACGATATGTTGCGTGGCATTCCACCTGCACGCACCCGTGAAAATCTCGACGCCATCGTTGCACGACTGAAGGAGCGCGATATTCCCGTGCTGGTCGCGGGAATGATGGCGCAGCGAAATCTGGGCGATCAATTTGCTGCCGAGTTTGACGGGATCTTTGAAGACGTTGCAGGCACTTATGATGCGCTCTATTATCCGTTCTTTCTGGAAGGCATCGCCTTCGACCCCAAGCTTAACTTGAACGACGGTATGCATCCGAACGCGGAAGGTGTTTCCGTGATTGTCCGGAATATGTTACCGACGGTCGAACAGCTTTTGGCCCGTGCCGGGTCGTCCTGACCCTTCGGCCATTCCCGAGTGAAAATATCTGCAAGGATCCAATATGGACTATCGACGCCTTGGTCGTACCGACCTGAATGTGAGCTCCCTGAGCCTTGGAACCATGACCTTTGGTGAGCAAAACACCGAAGCTGAAGGCTTTGCCCAGATGGATCTGGCACTCGATCGCGGTGTGAACCTGTTTGACGCTGCCGAACTGTATCCAATTCCACCGCGGCCAGAGACCCAGGGACGCACAGAACGCATCCTTGGCAACTGGTTCAAGGAACGTGGTACGCGTGACAAGGTTGTTCTGGCGACCAAGGTCGTTGGTCGCACCGACAGCACCTACTTCCGTGAAGACGGTTCTGAGGGCCGGTTGAACCGGGCCCAGATCGAGGAAGCGGTCAATCGCAGTCTGAAAAACCTTCAGACCGATTACATTGATTTGTACCAGGTGCATTGGCCTGATCGCAGAACACCAGGCTTTGGGACCAATCCGACCCGCTGGAAAGAGCCTGAAATTGCTAGCGATGAAACATCGATTGAAGAGAGTCTCGAAGTTTTCGGCGATCTGGTCAAAGCCGGCAAAATCCGTCATCTCGGCCTGTCGAATGAATCAGCCTGGGGAACGATGACCTATCTGAAGGCATCTGAGATGAAGTCTCTGCCTCGGGTGGTCTCGATTCAAAATGCTTATTCCCTTGTCAACCGGACCTATGAAACGGCTCTGGCAGAAGTAACTCAGCGCGAAGACGTCGGCCTCCTGGCTTATTCGGCTCTGGCGCAGGGTTATCTGTCGGGCAAATATCAAAATGGTGCTCTGCCGAAAGGCTCGCGCAAGGAGTTGTTCAATCGCTTGCAACGCTATGAAGTTGCTGGTGCGGATGCAGCGATCTCTGCCTATGTGGATCTTGCCAAGGACGCTGGGCTTGATCCATCCCAAATGGCGCTTGCCTTTGCCAACAGTCGCAGTTTCATGACATCGGTGATTTTGGGTGCAACCCGGATGGAACAGCTGGAAGCGGATCTGGATGTTGCCGATTTGGTCTTGTCCGACGATGTCCTGGAGAAGATCGATCATCTTCACCAGCTGCATGGCAACCCTTGCCCTTAAGTCCAGAACACTAGTTTAAGGCACCGGCTTTGTGGGCCGGGTCAGCCGTTCATACCGAGACCTCGTGGGATCGAAATTCCACGGGGTCTTTTTGTATTTTCATGAGAATCACCGCGCCGAAGATCGTGATTCGGAAACCCGTATGTCGATCAAATGACGAGGATTTTTGAATTTTCCTTCGTAAAATCAATAAATTGAAATTTTTCTTGCACTTGCGAAGAAGTTGCTTCCAGATAATTGAAGTCCAACCAGTCAGGGGGTCTGAAAATGCCGCGACTGTTCACTGGCCTTGAGATTCCGGCCCAAACCGGTCTCATGCTGTCCATGCTCCGGGGAGGCCTTCGGGGCGCTCGTTGGATCGATCCTGAAAACTATCACATCACCTTGCGGTTTATCGGCGACATCGATGATCGAACCGCCGACGAAGTCGCAAATTCGCTTGATTGGGTGCGTCGCAGCCCGATTATGATCCATCTCAATGGCCTCGGATCCTTTGGCAATGGCAAGCCACATTGTGTGTTGGCCAAGATCAACCTGTCGAGTGAACTGGCCGAATTGCAGGCCGAACAGGAGCGGATCTTTCAAAAGATCGGGCTGCCCTGTGAACGACGGAAATATCTTCCGCATGTCACGCTGGCGCGCTGCCGCACGTCGAGCAATGCGGATGTTGCGCGATGGCTTGCCGAGAGGGGTGACTTTCAGGCTTTGCCCTTTGTTGCCGGACGTTTCGTGCTTTTTTCAGCCAAGGCCAGCGTCGGCGGCGGACCTTATCTGGTTGAGGAGGCTTATCCTCTGGCAGCGTGAGGGTGAGCGGATGTCCGGAGACCCAATTAGCTGCAAAGCTTGTCGTAGACTGCCAGAGTTTCTGCGCACATTTTCTCAATGGAAAAATGCGCGGTCGCATGGGCTTGGGCACGTTTGATCAGCTCGTCCCGTTCGCCGGTGTCCATGGCAAAGACTTCGCGAATGGCGTTTGCCAACGCCTTCGGATCGCCCGGAGGCACTCGCCAACCGGTGCGTTCTTCATCGCTGACTTCCGGCGGGGCAAGAACTGTTTCAGGAACCGCGCCCAGATCTGAAACGATCACCGGAACACAAGCAGCCTGAGCTTCAACAGCAGCTCTGCCGAAGGCCTCTGGCTGGATCGAGGCAACCACGGACACATCGGCCAATGCCATGGCGGCGCCGACATCGTCGCAATGTCCGACGAGCCGCACACGATTTTCCAGACCGTTTGCATTGATACGGGTTTTCAGTTCCTCAACATAGGCTGCCCGCCCCTGGGCATCGCCAGCCAGAATAGCGATCGTTTCCGTGTCGCCGCTTTGGGCGAGTTCAGCCAGGGCATCGATGATCACGGAGTGACCCTTCCAGCTGGTCACACGGGCGATGTTCAAAAGCACCCGGTCCGTATTTTTCAGTCCCCAGGCCGTCGCCAGTGCAGTCCTCCGGTCTTCAGTCACTGAAGCTGGAGCCAGCTTGGATATGTCGGAGCCGCGGTGGATGACCGTGATGTTGCCCTTGGCAAACGGACTGCGGCTTTCGATCTGGCTGGCGGTGTAGTGGGAGTTGGCAATCACCGTATCCGCGCGCGCCATCACGGAGTTATAAAGTGCCTTGATCGCAGACTTTTGGCTGTAGAATCCGTGATAGGTGGTGACGAAGGGGATTTTTTCGCGGCGTGCTGCAATCAGGCAGGACCAGGCTGGCGCGCGGCTTCTGGCGTGTATCAGATCAACCTTGTGGGTGCGGATGATTTTTTGCAGCCTGGCGGCATTCTTCCAGATCGTCAGCGGGTTCTTGGATTTCACGGGTAGCGTGATGTGCGCCGCGCCAATGGCCTCGAGTTCGTCCACAAGACGACCGCCTTCGCTGACCACCAAGGCTGTACCACCGCTCTTAACGAGGGCCTGCGCAATGTCGACCGTGGTGCGCTCTGCACCGCCAGTGTTCAGATCAGGGATCACCTGAAGAACAACAGGTTTATGGGTGGGATTGCTCACGCTTTGCTCCGGCCTCTGGACTTCTCATTTGCGGCGGTTTGTGCCAAACGAGATCGTGTATAGGACAGTGGAGCCGCCTGAGCCATAGGATGAATGAGCTGAATCCCGATTTTGTTGACGTTGGCCGGGGCGCTGCGCAGCGCCGTATTGCCGTTGTTCACGCCGCTGGGGCCCAGGGTGAAACTGGCGACAGTTCCTGCGGTGTCTTCTGGTTGTCAGGCTTCAAATCCGATATGCAGGGCTCCAAGGCGCAAGCTCTTTGTGCCCATGCCCGGTCCAAGGGTTTTGCGTCGACCCGTTTCGACTATTCCGGACACGGGCTGTCATCAGGTGATTTTGAACAGGCCTGTGTCTCCGATTGGCTGGAAGAGGCGCTTTGTGTCTTCGACCGATGTTGCAAACAGCCCACTGTGATTGTCGGCTCGTCAATGGGGGGCTGGCTTGCGCTGTTGCTGGCGCTCGCACGGCGTGAAACAAGCTTGATCAAGGGACTGGTGCTGATCGCGCCTGCGACGGATTTTACTGAAGAGTTGATGTGGAAGCATCGGTTTACTGATGAGATTCGCCAGGTCATCGAACGCGATGGTCGCTGGCAGCAGGCGTCAGAGTATTCCGATGATCCTTATGTGATCACTCGCAAGTTGATCGAGGACGGTCGCAAGCATCTGCTGTTGGATAAGCCGCTGTTTGTCGGCTGTCCGGTGACCATTTTGCAAGGGCAGCAGGACCCGGATGTGCCCTGGCAACATGCGGTGCGCCTGAGCGAAGCGCTGCCGCGCGATGATGTCACATTCAGCCTGATTCCGGATGGTGATCACCGGTTGTCGCGGCCGCAGGATCTGGCCTTGATGATAGACGCCGTCGACCATCACCTCGGACTTGCCTAGAGCGGCAAGGTTTCCTTGCCCTGCTTGTGCACCTTGTACCAGGCCCAGAACAATCGGGCGGCGATGCCTCGCACCGGTGCCCAGTCGGCCGCGCGTGCGTCCAACTCCTTGATTGTTGGGCGGTCGGGCAATTCAAACGCCATTTTCACGGCAACCTGGAGCGCGAGATCGCCGCTCGGGAATACATCCGGATGGCCTGCACAAAACAACAGATAGATATCGGCGCTCCAGCGTCCGATGCCTTTTATTTCGCAAAGCCGGGCATGGGCAATGTCCGCAGGTTCATTGGCGAGCGCGCCGAGGTCCAATCCGCTGATGCAGGCGTCTGCAACGGCCCGCAATGTTCTGATCTTCGGCCGGGATTGGCCAAGGCTTGCAAGCTCCTCATCACTGCTGTCCCTGATCGCCTGCGCTGTGATACCGCCTGGGCCAAAGTGCTCCTCCAGACGTTTGAAGATGGCCGCTGCGCTGGCGACAGAGACCTGTTGGCTGGTGATGATGTTGGCGAGGCTTGCAAAGGTCGCCGGTTTTCGGCGCAGCGGCAAAGGCCCCGCCTGCATTGCGATTGGTCGAAGGTCCGGACAGGCGCTCAGCAAAAGGTCGAGACCTTCGATCAGATCGTTCTCGCAAGCGATGAGCGAAATAGGTTTTCCGGGGCTCGTCACGGGGTTTGCTTTGCCTTTGAAACGCACTTGGTCCGGGACTTGATTGACCTGTAAACCGGATGAATATGGCAGGACTGTCGAACTAGCTTTGACCGTTAGCTCTTGTCTTGACAACCCGTTTCAAGAATAACCGTTTGATGACCTTCGATCGCTCACCCGTTCCAGTGTTTCGTTTTGCACCTTCGCCCAATGGCTTGCTGCATGCCGGTCACGCCTTTTCCGCACATCTGAACTTTGAGGCAGCGCGTGGGCTGGAGGGTCGGTTCTTGTTGCGGATGGAGGACATTGACCAGATCCGCTGTACGTCAGACTTGGAAGCGCAGATGGTTGAGGATCTGCAATGGCTGGGCCTTTCCTGGGAGATGCCTGTCTTGCGCCAGTCAGAACGGTTTGATGTTTATCGCCAGGCGTTGAAGAAGCTGGATGAGCTAGGCGTCCTTTATCGCGGCTATTTGAGCCGCGGTGACATTCGCAAGTTTGTGGCCGATTTCGAGGTGGATGGCGCTGTCTGGCCGCGCGATCCAGATGGTGCGCCGATCTATCCCGGTGATGCGCGTGTTCTGTCTGCTCAAGAGCTTGAAAAACGGCGCGCCGGAGATGGACCTTATTCCCTGAGACTGAATATGAAGGCGGCGCTTGAGTTGATAGAAGACAGACAGCCGCTTTCGTGGTGGGAGGGCAAAAGTGAATGCCTGACGCCTGAGAGCTGGCTGGAGGGGACGAGAATTGTTGCCGATCCGTCCGTCTGGGGCGATGTGGTGCTGGCGCGCAAGGATACGCCAACGAGCTATCATTTGTCGGTGGTTGTGGATGATGCAGCGCAGGGCGTGAGCGATGTCATCCGTGGCAAGGATCTTGAGCCTGCCACGTCTGTGCACCGGTTGTTGCAAGAGCTCCTGGGGTTACCGGAACCGAGGTATCGTCACCATCGCCTGCTGCTCGATGAGGATGGCGAGAAGCTCTCCAAATCCCGCGCAAGCCTCAGTCTCAAGGCTCTTCGTGAAGCTGGGACTTCGGTTGATCAGCTTTATTGATCCTGAGCGGGGTATGCGCGTGACTATTGTGTCGCCCGCCACAGCTCCATCAGTGTCACCCAGATTCCGCTGGTAACAACTGCAAAACCTGTGGTGATGGTGATGGCGTTGGCCGACATCGCATGACCGGTGCCATAGCGGTTCGCAAAGATATAGGCGTTGACCCCTGTCGGTGAGGCCGCGGTAATCGTGGCGACTGCGGTCCAGAGCGGTGACAGGTGGAAGACATAGGCGCAAAAGACAAAAACGACAGCAGGCATCACCATGGTCTTGAGCGTGCTGAGCACGAGGCCGGGCAATATGTTGCCGCGAATGCCGTATAGCACCATGCTCATCCCCAATGAGAAAAGGGCAACCGGCAGCGCAGTGGCCGCGATCTGATCCAGAACCGTTTTGAAAATGCCTTGAACGGGCAAGCCGGTCATACGCCACGCGAGGGCACACAGAATGCCGATAATGATCGGGTTTTGCATCAGCCGCTTGACAATGTTGGCGAGCAACCCGAGGAGATCCGGATTTTCTCCCACGCCGTCATGTGTTGCGGCGCGCTCCATTGAAATTGCGATGAATACGGTCAGTGTCGGCAGGTGTACGGACAGCAGGATGAGCAGCGGTGTCAGGCCCTCTTCGCCGTAAACGCTGGAGATTAGTGGCAGGCCTACCATCACGGTGTTGGCGAAGGCCGCGGAAATGGCACCAATAACCCCGGCGCGTGCATCGCGTTTGAAGACGACACGAATGATCGTGTGCGCCAGCACGCTGATGACAGCCACACCGCTGAAATAGGCACCCCAGAGGGCCCAAGGGTTTTCATCCTGTAGCTGAAGCACCGCGAGCGTCTTGAACAGCAAAACCGGAATGCCGACGACGAAGACGTATTGTCCGAGAGCTTCACCGACGCTTTCTGACAGGATGCCGAGTTTCGCCGCAAGGTATCCAAGTCCGATCAGGATAAAGACGGGAAGGACAATGGATAAGACCTGATAGGACATGAAGAGCGGATCCGTGCGAGGTTTGGCCTTTGATAACCTCTGTTGAAGTAAAGTCACTGCGATGAGGGCGCAGGTGCTTTTGACGACGAGGTCTGGCTAGGGTGTGAGCTGTTTTATCAGACATCCTTGCTTAGAAGGCAAGGCTGACCCTGCCGCCAGCGCCACAATGATGATTGACCATATGACAGGTGAGCATGGGTAACAGTTCGAAAAGGGGAGAGGCACAGGATCTTGCGTTGTTCGCGCATGATCTTCGCACCCCCTTGTCTGCCATTCGGATGCTGGCCGGACTGATCGAGCAGGACGGTTTGAGTGAGCGGCAACGTGAACGCATGGCTTTGCTCACACGCTCCGTCGATGCGTTGAATGCGATCACGGCAACACTTGTTGAGGCGGATCAGGCTGAAACCATGCCGGAAGGTCTGGTGCCCCTATTTGAGGATGTGTGCCAGCTGTTTGCCGTTGCAGCGGAGGCCAAGGGTCTGGCGCTAAATGTGGATCGCAGTGGCTTTGACGACGCCTCTGATCGCCCGCTGGACACCCATGCAGCGGCTGGAATGCGCCGCGCCTTGAGTGCGTTGATCGACAATGCGGTGAAATACACCTCGACCGGTGAGGTCAAAGTCGAGCTGCGTCATGAAACGGATGCGGATGGTGATGTTGAGATTGTCTTGCACGTTCACGATACCGGTCCGGGCATCCTGGAAGACGAGCGTCAACGGGTGTTTGAGCAATATATGCGTGGCCGCAATCAGTCTGCGCAAATCCCGGGCGCCGGCCTTGGCCTTTGGGGCGCATCAGAGCAAATCAGGGATCTCGGCGGAACGCTGAACCTTCTGGAAGGTACCGGCATTGGTGCCTGTTTTGAAATCCGGATCGCAGCGTCTTGTCTGGCGCCTGAGGTGGCAAGCGCGGAAGATATTCAACTGGCCGATCATGCCTATATGGATCAATCCGCTCTGCATGTCTTGGTGGTTGATGACAATGAGGTCAATCGGCTGATTTTATCCGCTGTTCTGGAATCCTTTTCGGTGTCCTGCGATCTCGTGCCGAGCGGCAAGGATGCTGCCGCATTGGCCGCTGTACGGTCTTATGGAGCTGTTTTTCTGGATCTTCACATGCCTGACATGGATGGCGTCGACACGGCTTTGGCGTTGAAACGGGTCTGTGGCACCGACTTGCCTCCGCTTGTTGCGGTGACTGCGGCGGGTGACACGGTTGACCGGGATGCACTGCGCGCTGTCGGGATCCAGGATGTGGTCTTGAAGCCTGTTTCGCCGGAAAGCCTGTTTGAGCTCCTCGTTCGTTTGCGCGGCGGTGACACGGGCAAGGCAGTGGCGATCGCCTAGGGCTTCTTGGCTTTCCATTCAATTAGCGTCTAAAAGATTGGGGTGCTCGGCAATGTGATCTGCGCTGCGCGGAGCTGCTCTTTTCTTCGAGACTGCGTGGGAGACTGCTGGTGTTCAGAACACTTGTGATTGCCTTCAAGTTGCGGCCCTATTTGTTTCTGGCGTTTTTCGCCATGTTTGGGCTGACCTTGTTCTTTGGCATCCGTTTCACACTTTCAACCATTTATTGGTCTGATCCTGCGCATATTGATCAACCTATCGAAGGCTGGATGACACCGCGCTATGTCGCCCGATCCTGGAAATTGCCGCGTGAAGTCATCGGTCAGGCATTGGATCTGCCTCAAGGTGGTGGGCGTCCTGCGGTTACGCTCGAGGAGCTGGCTGAGCAACGCGGGCAAAGCCTGGACGAATTGATTGGCGAGCTGACACAAGCCGTAGAAGCCTATCGCTCGCAGGCCAATGACTGAGTATCTCTTCAGCCTTGTTGCCCAGTACGGCCTGCCGGTCGTTTTTCTGACTGCTTATCTGTCGTGTCTTGGTATTCCATTCCCGACGTTCGCGGTGCTGCTGGCTGGCGGTGCCTTTGCAGCCGCGGGCGATCTGGATCTTTGGTCGCTCTGGTTGCTGAGCTTTTTGGGCGCGGTTGGAGGAGACAACACCGGGTATCTCATCGGGCGCAGACTTGGAGAGCCATTCCTGGCGAAGTTTCGGCAGCGCCGGAAAGCGGCTGCCGTTCTGCTGCGTGCAGAGCAGTTCGTCCAAAGACGCGGGGCAATCGGGGTGTTTTTCTCGCACTGGCTGGTTGCCGCTTTGGGACCTTACGTGAATTTTATTTGTGGAAGCGTTGGTTTTTCCTGGGCGAGATTTGTGGTCTGGGATGTGTTTGCCGAAGCGATTTGGGTGAGCATCTATATCCTGCTTGGCTATCTGTTCGGCTCCAACCTGAATGTCTTGGTGACGCTTGTTGGCGAATGGGGCGGGTTCATCACTGCAGGTGCAGGCACCATCTTGCTTGGCATCTTCCTGATGCGGACGGTCTGGGTTCGCGCCAAGCGGATCAGGGCCAGGACAGGCGACTTGTGACCATTGCGACCAGGCCCCCTATCGGATCTGTGAACGATTTCACCTGCTGGCCGTCTGTCGCGTGCGCAGGGATTGGCTGCTCTCCGGAATTAAGATAAACAGCGGTGATGGAGAACGTATCGCATTATGCGCGCGTGACGTTGGAGCGATCACGCATGGTTTGGGACTGGGCTTTTCGGAACCCGGTCAAGGCTCTCCTTTCCTATCTCGTTTTCGTGTCGCTGTTCTTTCTGATCTTTCCGGGTGTTGATCTTTGGTTCACGGGCCTGTTCCACTCGAGCGAGACTGGCTTTTGGGCAAAAACCCAGCCCTTCTTGCGGCGGTTCCGTCATCTTGGGCCGCATATCGTGCAGTGGGTGGCCATCGCCTGTTTGCTGGCGCTGGTTCTGAAATTGCTCTTTCCGGGCCGCACGCCGTTGATGCCCTTGCGTGTTCCGGTTTTCCTGTTGTCGACGCTGGTGCTGGGGCCGGGCATTCTGGTCAATGCGATCTTGAAGAACAATTGGGGTCGCCCGCGCCCGGTGATGGTTGATCTCTTCGGCGGTGACATGCCCTATCAGCCAGTGTGGCTGCCGACGAATTGGTGTGACACCAATTGTTCGTTTGTCTCTGGTGAAGCGTCTGCTGCAATGTGGTTGTTGGCACTCGTCTTTGTCGCGCCAAAAGCTTGGCGCTGGGCCTTGGCGTGTTTTCTGATCCCGCTCGGCCTGCTGCTGTCCTTGAACCGGGTGGCCTTTGGTGGCCACTTCCTGTCCGACACGCTGATTTCCTGGGGCCTGACCCTGTTGCTGATCGTCCTGATGTATCGGTTGCTGTTCTACGTCCGGCCAGCGGGACTGGGGGATCGGAAGCTCGATGAGATCCTCACGCGCACCGGCCGCAGGCTTCACGTGGCTTTCCGCAAGATTTTGAACGGCTATCGTATCCGCTGGCGGCGTTTCTGCAAAATGTTCACCAGTGCCTGACCGCTCAACGTGACTTATAGGCTCCTTCCAGTCAGCTCTTTCAAGAGCGTCTGACTGCCTTTTTTCAACATCTCATAAACGTCGTCGAAGCCTCCCGGTCCCCCATAGTATGGGTCCGGGACGTCGGTTGGTGGTGTGTCGAGAAACAGGCGCAATTTGGCGTGGGCGGATGCGGGCGCACGGCCGCGCAACGTCGCCAGATTGCTCTCGTCCATTGCCAGAATAAGGTCGAAGGCTTCGAAGTCGCTTCCTTGAACCTGCCTGGCGCGTTGTGTTGCAATGTCGATACTGTGTCGCCTTGCAACCTCGATAGAGCGCGGATCGGGGGCGTTGCCGATGTGCCAGGCGCCGGTGCCCGCGGAATCAAGGTGAAAGAGATCCCGCATGCCAGCCTCGGCAGCTGTGTGGCCAAAAACACCTTCCGCAAGCGGAGAGCGACATATGTTGCCCAGACAGACGAAAAGAATGGATTGCATGGTCGTGTCTTCCTTGATCCGCTGATGTCGCCAGTTGAACCCTGACCGGTATATGATGCCGTTACACTGCTGCCCATTTCTTAAAGGAGCAAACCATGCGCCGTAAACTTTCCAGCGATGAAATTTCCGATGCATTGCAAGACGCGCCATTGTGGGTGCTGGATGAGGCTGGCATTGCAATCAGCCGCAGTTTCAGGTTTGAGAACTTCAGCGAAGCGTTCGGCTTCATGACCCGGGCAGCGCTCGCGGCGGAAAAGCTTGATCATCATCCGGAGTGGTTCAATGTCTATCGCCAGGTCGATGTCAGGCTAACCACCCACAGTGTCGACGGCCTCAGCGGTCTTGATTTCAAGTTGGCAAAGGCGATGGATACGCTTGCGTCTGGCTGAGGGGCAAATGCCACTTCGTCAGCCCTTGCGTATCAAAAACGAAGTGCCGTTGCTGGACGTGTTTGACGACAGAACCGTATGGCCGTCTTCATTGCACATATGCGGCAGGTCCAACGTCGACATTGGATCTGTTGTCAGAACGATGAGCTGATCCCCTGAAACAAGCTTGCTCAGGGCCTTGCGGGTTTTGAGGACCGGCAAGGGACATTTCAATCCGCGCAGATCCAGTGTCTTGTCTTCCAACGGTGGCTCCGGTTTGCATTGGGGCCTGCCTGGCCTCGTTATTTGCTCAAAGGTCTCTATATAATGTGGACGCCATATTAGGCGGGGCGATGAGCATGGCAATGGGAGATGCGAAAGATGAGTGATCAGGTGGTCAATCCAGTCGACGTTCTGGACTTCTGGTGGCAGGCTGGACCCTCGAAATGGTTCGCTTCTTCCGACGACTTTGACGCCCAAATCGCAGAGCGCTTTCTGCCGTCAATCGAGGCTGCCAAGGAAGGAAGGCTCGATGACTGGAGCGAGACGCCGCACGGAGCACTGGCGCTGATAATTCTGCTCGACCAGTTTACGCGCAATGTCTATCGCGGCAGCGCGCGGGCTTTCGATGCCGATCCGTTGGCGCGGAGCCATGCGGACAAGGCGGTGAACCAGGGCTTCGACAAGGCCTTTCCAATCGATTCCCGGGCGTTCTTTTATCTGCCGTTTGAACACGCAGAGGACATCGCTTTGCAGGAGCGTTCGGTTGATCTGTTTCGCGTGTTGGGAAACCGGGAGTTTTACACCTATGCGCTGGAGCATATGGATGTCATCCGGCGCTTCGGGCGGTTTCCGCATCGTAACAAGGTAATGGACCGCAAGAGCACAGATGAAGAGATCCGCTTTCTGGAGAATGGTGGCTTTTCAGCCTAGCGGACTGCCAAGTTGCTAACGAGATGTAAATATTGATCTCGGGCGGCTATTTCTCATGCGATTGCCTCTCCGCAGGGCAGTTTTTGTGCTTTTTTTGGAGGCTCTGATTCATCTTGATTCAGAGCCTGGCCGTTTTCTGTGCATTTTGGGTGCATATGATTATAAATTAGGCAATTCCTTTACATGCGCTACAGAGTAAAGATCGTGTAAAGCTTCCGCTTTGCTATCCGTAGAACTGCTGAAACGGCGGAATTCCCAAGTTTTTGAATTAATTTTTTCAAGTTGGCACGTTCCTTGATTATCAAGTTGCGACACCGACCCGGCTAAGCGTGTTCTCGGCCTAGAATTGGCTGCAAATGATGCGACGGCACATCCCTTGGGGGGCAAAACGGGACGGTCGGCATGTCCCTTCAACGGGAGGGGGCAAAAGATGAAAAGGATTGGGAACGAGCAATGAAAATCGTGATGGCCATCATCAAACCGTTCAAGCTCGATGAAGTGCGTGATGCCCTGACGGGTATCGGCATTCAGGGCCTGACTGTCACCGAAGTCAAAGGCTACGGTCGCCAAAAAGGACATACCGAAATCTATCGCGGTACCGAATATGCGGTCAGCTTTCTTCCAAAGCTGAAAATCGAAGTCGTCGTCTCCGGCGATTCCGTTGAGAAGGTTGTGGAAGCCATCTCTGGTGCAGCGAAAACCGGTCAGATTGGCGACGGCAAGATCTTCGTTCATTCGATCGATCAGGTTGTTCGTATCCGTACCGGCGAAACAGACGCCGAAGCTCTGTAATTTCATTATCGAGGTAGTAAATTATGACAAAATTCGTCGCAAAAGGCGCGGCTTCGCTTGCTGCACTTAGCCTGATGGCTGTGCCGGCGTTTGCGCAGGACTCGGGTGTTCCTGCTGAAACACAGTACATCTTCAACACACTGCTGTTCCTCGTGGGCGGCTTCCTCGTTATGTTCATGGCAGCTGGCTTCGCAATGCTCGAAGCTGGTCTTGTTCGTGGCAAGAACGTTTCAATGCAGTGTCTCAAGAACATTGCCCTGTATTCCATCGCAGGCATCATGTTCTGGGTGACCGGTTACAACCTGATGTATGCTGGCGTTGACGGCGGCTTCATCGGTTCTTTCGGCCCTTACTCTTTTGACGCGGTCGGCGGCAACGCACTGGACACCGGTTACTCAACAGCTTCTGACTGGTTCTTCCAGATGGTGTTCGTTGCGGCAACTGCTTCCATCGTTTCCGGTACCGTTGCTGAGCGTATCAAGCTGTGGCCTTTCCTGGCCTTCACAGTGATCCTCACAGGTATCCTGTACCCAATCTCCGGTTCCTGGCAGTGGGGCGGTGGATGGCTTTCCGAAATGGGCTTCTCCGATTTCGCTGGCTCCACAATCGTTCACTCTGTTGGTGGCTGGGCTGCTCTTTCCGGCGCACTCATCCTTGGTGCTCGTAAGGGCAAATACGGTCCAAACGGTGCTGTAACTCCGCTTCCTGGCTCTTCCATGCCACTTGCTACACTGGGTACATTCATCCTGTGGCTCGGCTGGTTCGGCTTTAACGGCGCATCCCAGCTCGCAATGGGCACAATCGGTGACGTAACTGACGTTTCCCGCATCTTCGCCAACACCAACATGGCTGCTGCCGGTGGTGTGGTTGCTGCTCTGATCCTGACACAGATCTTCTACAAGAAGGTTGACGTCACAATGGCTCTGAACGGCGCACTTGCTGGTCTCGTTTCGATCACTGCTGAGCCTCTTGCTCCAAGCATTGCACAGTCCATCTTCATCGGTGCAATCGGTGGTGTGATCGTTGTCTTCGCTGTTCCGCTTCTCGACAAGCTGAAAATCGATGACGTTGTTGGCGCGATCCCTGTTCACCTTTGTGCAGGTATCTGGGGCACGCTGATCGTTCCACTTTCCAACGACGGCACAGCCTACGGCACACAGCTCATCGGTATCGCCGCATACGGTGTGTTCACATTCGTCGCAACTGCGATCGTATGGTTCATCCTGAAGGCGCTGATGGGTCTGCGCGTTACTGAAGAAGAAGAAGCACTCGGCCTCGACAAAGTCGAAGTTGGTGTTGAAGCTTACCCAGAATTCGGCGTTAGCTCTTAATTCTCTCTTTCTTCAAAGAGACTTGAAACTGAAAAGCCCGGGATTTTTCCCGGGCTTTTTGCATCGACGTCCTGAAGCTTGATTGGTGTGGGTCTGGAGAAGGCGTCGTGCCTTACAGGCCCTTCACATGTGCCTGCATTTTTTCAAAGCTGGCAAAGACCAGAGCGGCGCCATTGGCGCTCAGCCGCTGGCCCAGATCGGCGTCCGCATGGCCGCCGCCGGTAAAGCCCCAGACCTGCATGCCCGCTGCCACACCTGCCTTTACACCGTTCACGCTGTCTTCCACGACCACGCAGTCGGCGGGAGCGACGCCAAGCTCAGCAGCTGTCATGAGAAACAGGTCCGGAGCCGGTTTGCCATTCTCCACGTCTTCGCCGGAATAAAGATGCGAACCAAACCAGTCGATGAGATGTGTCTGTGTGAGCTTTTTGCGAAGGCTGTCCGGGCTTGACGACGAGGCGACTGCCACCGGGCACGTCAGTGTGTCCAGAAGGGTTTCAATGCCTTCGATGGTATGCAGTTCTTCGTCCAGACGCCGTTGGGTGGCGCTCTTCAGGTTGCTGCGAAACGTTTCGGGAAACGGGCCCTTGTCGAGCAGGGCAAAGTCCTTTTGCAGCGCTTGGTAGAAGTCCGGATCATTGAGTCCTGTAAAACGGCGCCGGTAAGTGAGATCATCGTAGTCCAGGCCGATCTCGGCCAGGTGCTCCCTCTCCAATGCGCCGTAGATCACTTCGGAATCCACGAGAACACCGTCGCAATCGAATATGACCGCTTTCGGCATTGAATTGGTGTCAGTGGTTGCCATCAAACAGACCTTTCACAAATTGTCTTTGGCAAAAGATGACCAGCAATGCGGGCGGAAGGACGGCAAGGCATGCGAGCATCATGCCGTTCATATTGGCCCGGCCAAAGAACTGCAGACCACGCACGATGGTGTAACTTCCCTCGTCTGTGGTCACCATGACCGGCCACAGGTACTGGTTCCAGCCGGTAATGAAGAGAACCAGAAACAGCGCGCCAGCCGTCGGCAGTGAAATCGGCAGCAGGATGTCGACGAAGAACTTGATCGGTCCCGCCCCGTCCATGCGCGCCGCTTCCTGCAACGCATCGGGGACGCCAAAAAGAAACTGGCGGAAGAACAAGGTACCGAGGCCGGAGGCAACAAGCGGCAGGATCAGGCCTGCATGCGTGTTGACCATATTCAGGTTCGCAACCACGTCATAGGTGGCCAGAAAACGCGATTCGAGCGGCAGCATCAGCGACAGCAGCAGGAACCAGAAGATGAGCTGGGCAAAGCGAATGCGGAAATAGATCAACCCATAGGCTGCCAGCAGCGAGACCAATACCTTGAGGCCTGCAAAACCGGCTCCCAGCAGAAAGGAATTCCAGATCATGCCCAATGCAGTGATGTTGTCTGTGAAGCCGAACTTGGCGCCCAGAAGCCTCGAATAGTTTGCCAGTCCAGCCGTTCCAGGGACAAGTGTCAGCCGGGTTTCCGGAAGGTCTGCGGGCAGGTGGGTGGTGGCGAAAAACAGGCTGATCAGCGGTCCGCAAATGAAGATGACGCCAGCCAGCAAAATCAAGTGGTCAAGGATGGTTCTGAATCGCATGCGCGCTTTCTTCAAAGGCCAGATCGGTTTTGGCGGGCGGTAGCGGTACCGCCGACAGAAGAGTTCAGCGATTGCTCCTCGAAGAGATGACGCCGGTTCGCGTTATTTTTCAAGTGCAGATTGTATGGCTTCAGTCAGGCACGACGATCGCGTTGGGTTCGGTCTTGTGATCCGGTTCGATGTGAATTGTCACTTTTGACCCTGGAACCTCTTCATGAATGATGGCCTCCAGTCGGTCACAGATCACATGCGCCTCATCAACCGGCATCTTGCCGGGGACAACAAGATGGAACTCGACGAAGATAGAACTGCCCGCCAGGCGGGTGCGCACGTCATGGGCCTCGATGGCGCCTTCACCGTGTTGCCGGATCAGATCGTGGATTTCATCCTGGATCTCCGTGGACACGGCCTCATCCATCAGACCTGCGATACTGTCCTTGACGATCTGACCGCCGGTCCAAAGAACGCCTATGCCCACAAGGGCGGCGAGCAGCGGATCAAGAATTCTCCAGCCGGTTAGAACGACCAGACCGACACCGAGCAGCACACCCAGGGATGTTGCTATGTCCGCCAACAGATGATGCCCGTCGGCTTTCAACGACGGGGAGCGTTCTTTCTTGCCAACCTTGATGAGGACGGTGGCCCAAATGGCGTTGAGAACGCTGGCCAGCGCATTCAATCCAAGCCCAAGCGGCGAATAGGAGAAATCCTGTTCCCTGACATAGCCGTTCCAGGCGGCCTGAAAGATCGAGAAGGCGGCCAGGCTGATCAGGATGCCAATGAAGACAGTGGCAAAATACTCAGCCTTGTCATGGCCATACTGATGGTTCTCGTCGGCAGGTTTGGTGGCAAACCAGATAGCGATCAGCGTTGCAATGGAGGACACGACATTGACGGTTGTTTCCAACGCATCAGAAAACAGCGCGGTGGAGCCTGTCAGGTCATAGGCCATATATTTCAGCGAAAAGACTGCAATGCCGATGGCGATGCTGCCGCATGCTGCTTTGATTCGAAGATCCATAAGTCTGCTGTCCGGGACTGAGTCGTGATCTATTTTAGCCCAGGATCAGGTCTTGTGGTGAAAAGAACCCGTGGGGCGGAGATGTCTTTGAAAAGACAACGGCCTGCGGAGAGCAGGCCGAGATTGCTTCTACTTCACACGGGCTGACAAAGAAACCGTCAGCTCTCTTGTTTCCAACGAAGCGCGTTTGCACCGATGATCCGGCCAGGGCCTTCATCGCGTTCCAGTTGCACTAGGATCGCGCATTTGTCAGAGTGCAGCCGCATCAGCTCACTCTTTGGCATGCTGAATTTCGCTGATCCGCCAGACCAGAGGCCAATCGGCTGGATGTCGTTGACCACATTGGCGTAGGTCACCTTGCGACCGGCGTTCTCGCCGCGTTCAATCGTGACCGTTTCCTCGTCCTGGATGCTGGCAAGAACAATCGTGGCGATCTCGTAGCCTTTCGGCAACTCGCCTGTCACAACGACCTTGATGCCCATGTGGGTTCTTTGAATATCGACCTGCGCTGTCATGGCGGGCGCGTTCCGGATCGCAGCCTCGACTTCGCCCTCATTGTTGCCGACCACGTGTTGGTTGCCGTTGATGATCATTTGCGGCGTGTAGACCATACGATCACCGCGGTAGCGGGCGTAATTTCTCTGGCGATCGGAAAACTCCGGTCGCGCCAGCTTATCCTTCCAGCCAAGATAGTCCCAGTAATCCACATGGATGGAGAGCGCGAGGACATTGGCGTCCGTTGCCAGACTTTGCAGAAGCTTGTCGGCCGCCGGACATGACGAGCAGCCCTGGCTGGTAAACAGTTCAGCAACGATGAGCGGTTCGGTCTCTGCCTGAGCAGTTGGCTGCAGCAGCGGTGCGATAGACAGCAGCATGCCGATCCCAAACGCCTTGAGAGCGGATTTGGACTTCAGGAATGAAAACCGGATTTGCGCTGTCATGCCCATCGGGCAAATCTCCTCGATCTATCGCTCTTAAATAAAGGGAACCGTGATCAAGAGCCAGTCACGTCCAGGTGAATCGGACGTGGCAATCTTACGGAGTCGATTGCAGGTCTAAGGATTTAATATCGCGTCTAGCTGCGGCAGGAAAGTGGTTTTGTAGGTGGTTTCGGTGAGTGGACCAATGAACTTGTACCGTATCGTACCTTTTTGATCGACCACAAATGTCTCCGGAACACCGTAAACACCCCAATCGATTGAGGTTCTTCCCTTTTCATCAACGCCGACCCGGTCATACGGGTTTCCCAGCGCGCCAAGAAAACGCAAGGCGTTCTGGGGTGTGTCTTTGTAGTTTATGCCGACAAGCTGGATGTCATTGCGCTCGGACAGCTGCATCAGCAGCGGGTGTTCAGCGCGGCAGGGCGCACACCAGGATGCAAAGATATTTACAACGGTGACCTTGCCGATAAGATCTTCGGTGTCGAATCCGCCGATCGCTTCGGTGTCCGAAGATGGTTCCTTTGCCATCAAGCCGGCCAATGGCGGGAGGTTCGTCTCGGGCGCGGGTTTGTCCAGTAGGGCAGATGGAATGGTCTGTGGGTCGCCGCCGAGGGTTAGTTGAAACAAAAACAGCCCGGCCAGCATTGCAAATATGAGCAGCGGCAACAGGAGAATTGCCGATGGACTGCGACGGCGCGGCGGCGCCGAGGTTGGTCCGTCTTCTCGTTGTTCTGGTTCGCTCATGAGTTCTTGTCGGTTTTGCTGGCTTCGAACCGTGCGCTCAAACGGCCAAGGGTTTTCTCCAGGGAGCGTTTTTCAAACAGGATCCAGGCTGTGAGCGCAACGATCACCAGCGCGCAGGCGCCATAGGCCGCCAGAATGAATTCGGCGTGCGGTCCAAGGGTCATGATGTTGGCTCTTGCGTGGCTGGTTGACGGGTGATTGGTGCGGCGGCGGCCTTGAGACGCAAGGTGCGAATGCGCCGGCTGAGGATTTCGTTGCGCATGGCCATCATGTGCAGTGTGAAGAACAGCAAAGTGAAGCCTATGGCGCTGATCAACAGGGGGGTAAGCAACGATGGGTGTATGGTCGGTCCATCCAGGCGCAAGACGCTGGCTGGCTGATGGAGCGAATTCCACCACTCGACGGAAAACTTGATAACCGGCAGGTTGATTGCACCGACCAGGGTCAGGATCGCACAAGCCTTGCCTGCCAGGATCGGGTCCTCGATTGCCTTCCAAAGGGCGATCAGGCCGATGTACATGATGAACAGGATCAGGACCGATGTCATGCGGGCGTCCCATTCCCAGTAAGTGCCCCACATGGGTTTGCCCCACAGGCTTCCCGTCAAAAGCGCAATCAGGGTGAAAGCTGCTCCGATGGGGGCGGCGGCCTTTGCGGAGACGTCGGCGAGCGGATGCTTCCAGACCAATGTGCCGAGCGCGGAGATTGCCATCAGGGAATAGCAGAACATCGACAGCCAGGCAGCGGGCACGTGAATGTACATGATCCGTACGGTCGAGCCCTGCTGGTAGTCTTCAGGTGCGACAAAGCCGAGATACAGACCCGCGGCGATCGTTGCTATGGCCAAAATGGCCAGCGGCCTGAGAACGACCTGTACGAACTTCAAAAATCGCGTGGGATTGGCAAAGGCTAAAAGCTGCATGATGAATTCTAGCCCGAATGTCTCTTGGTCATCAATCCGTGTTCCATATTCCGTATCATTGTCCAATGTTGCCGGGTCCAATGTTGCCGTGTCCGGGCGTCCTTGCTAGTGCTGCAGCACCCTCAGGCTGAAAGCCGCTGCCACTGGCGCAATCGCCAGAGACAAGAGCGATAGTCCGCAAAGCGCCAGAAAAGGTGTCAGAGCTGGCACCAGAGGATCACTGGCTGCGCCGACGGTGGCGACACCGAAGATCAATATGGGGATTGTCAGCGGCAATACGAGGACGGCGAGCAGCAATCCGCCTCGCCGCAGATGAACGGTGATTGCAGCACCCGTCATGCCGATCAACGTCAGCGCCGGTGTCCCAACCAAAAGCGACAACAAAACCGCGCCGAGCTGGGCCGCATCCAGATTGAGAAAAAGCGCAAGTATCGGGGTTGCCAGGATCAGCGGCAGGCCAGTCGTCAGCCAGTGGGCCAGACATTTGATCAGGATGATCAGCTCCAGAGGCCGCCCGGACATGAGCATCAGTTCCAACGAGCCGTCATCGTGATCACTCTGAAGCAGCCGGTCGAGGCCAAGCAGACAGGCCAGCAATGCGCCGATCCACAAGATGCCCGGCGCGATCACCGACAGCAGTTTCATGTCCGGACCGAGGCCGAACGGCACAATGGTAATGACGGTGGTGAAGAACAGAACGCCGATAAGCGTGCCGCCGCCAACGCGAATGGCAAGGCGAATGTCGCGCATCAAGAGCGCGCGCGCCCAATGCAGCTTTCGGTCAGAGGTGTTGGAGCGAGACTGCATCAGCTGGGCTCCCCGATTGCACCGAGGGATAGCGCAGTGCGGTTGCTCAGCTCCAGATCGATATGGGTCGCAACAAGGATCATGCCGCCCTTGGCGAGATGTGTGTTCATCAAGTCCGTCACGAGTTTTGTGCTGGCCTGATCGAGCGCAGCTGTCGGCTCATCGAGCAACCATATGGGGCGCTGTGTTACTAGAAGACGCGCCAGGGAAAGACGTTGGGTTTGTCCTTCCGACAGATAGCTGGCCGGGAAGTCTGCAATATGGCTCAGTCCTATATGATCGAGGACCGTCTCTACGTCCATAGTGCTGTGATTGTGTTGTGGCATGCCTGAGGACGTGTCAGAGGGCCAGTCAACCGGATCCATCAGATCATGCCACAAGGCGAGGTTTTCCTCGACACTCAGCGATGGTTTGACGCCGCTGGCGTGGCCGACATAGTGGCAGTGTTCGAAGAGGGGACGGTCGTCCGCTTGCTGATCGTCTGTCGTGTTCCGGATCAGTTCAATCGTACCGCCGGCGAAGGGCAATAGCCCGGCCATTGCGCGCAGAAGCGTCGACTTGCCCGCACCGTTTGGTCCCGTGATGATGAGTGCCGTGCCACCGGACAGTTGAAACGACACTGACGAGACAATGTCCCGTCCGTTGCGCCGGATCGCCAGATTATGTGCGTTGAGCCTCACCATATCCTTCCGATTGCAGGAATTGATGGGATTTGCAAGCGCTGACATTCGTCATCAAGCTGATGTCGTGATAGGTTAATTTGAATGAGCTGTCTTTTTGAGAGCAATTCAAAACACAGGGCCTCGACTTTTGTATACATTTGTATATAATATTTTGTTGTGCCTGAGAGATATCCTTTGAAACCAAGCTCGATGAGATGCGTTTCCTAATTGCTGGCTTGTTCTTGACCTTAGGTTAACTCAAGCGTTTGTATAGGATTATCAAAGCGCCGATTCTTGTCCTGCGCGGCGCGGGACCTCAATCGCCAGGCGCGCCGCCCAATGAGGCGCACGGTGGCCGACAGGTCATCGCACCAGAGATTTCAGATTGTGCCGACTGTCGCCTTACGCGCATGTCGGTGCCCAACGGACCGCAAGGAGATCGCATAACGTGACCCAGTCCCTCGATACCTTCAATTGCAAGAAAACGCTTCAGGTCGGTGACAAGACCTACACTTATTTTTCCATTCCAGAAGCCGAGAAAAATGGCCTGGACGGCGTGTCGAAGTTGCCGTTCTCACTCAAGGTGGTGCTGGAGAACCTGCTGCGGTTTGAAGACAATCGCACAGTTGGCGCCGATGACATCAAGGCTGTGGCCAAGTGGCTTGTCGAGCGCAAGTCGACGCATGAGATTTCCTATCGTCCGGCGCGCGTCTTGATGCAGGATTTCACCGGCGTTCCGGCCGTTGTGGATCTGGCCGCCATGCGCGATGCCGCCGTCAAGCTTGGCGGCGATCCGAAGAAGGTCAACCCGCTGGTGCCTGTCGATCTGGTGATCGACCACTCGGTGATGATTGACTATTTCGGAACCCAGGATGCATTCCGCAAGAATGTTGAGCTGGAATATGAGCGCAACGGCGAACGCTACGAATTCCTGCGTTGGGGGCAATCCGCCTTTGATAATTTCCGCGCCGTTCCCCCCGGAACCGGTATCTGTCACCAGGTGAACCTGGAGTATCTGGCCCAAACCGTTTGGACCAAGGAAGAAGACGGCGAGACCGTTGCCTATCCTGACACTCTGGTGGGCACAGACAGTCACACCACCATGGTCAACGGCCTGGCGGTGCTTGGCTGGGGTGTTGGCGGCATCGAGGCGGAAGCTGCGATGCTTGGCCAGC